>CAYHTN010000038.1:0-13134 GCA_964359565.1 uncultured Gammaproteobacteria bacterium | reverse complement strand
TTTCTCCGGAGGAGCAAAACGAAATGCGAGAAGCTGTAATAGCCAGATTGGAAACAAGGTAAAGAATACGAGAACCGCTGCTTGAGGTGTAGAAATAGGTCTATGCCCATTCTGGAATGTCATGATCCAGATCGGTAAGAGAAAAAATAAACCAAGTGCGAAAGATAAAATCACTTGGAGAACCCAAGCTCGTCCATTTGTCTGCAACTGATGCGAAGTCTTTTTCATAACGAGATTCTCAAATGTTCGATGCTTACAGTATAGAACGCAATATAAGGAACGTCGACTTCGCGTCCCCTCCTCCTACAGCCTTCCTCCGCGATCCAAATGATCAACGAGCTAAGGTCTCATTTTTTAATTTGTGATACGACGTGTACGAAACCGCAAGAATTGCCAATGCCACGAGGGGAATCAGCGCCATGCCACTGAACCCGTCGACAGCACAGATACTGACAAATGCGGCGATGAAATCAAGAGCAAAGCCGAAATAGGCCCACTCTTTTACGCGAGCAGGTACTTTAGGAATGATCAACGCGAGTGAACCAAGAACCTTGAAAACAGCAAGCATCGCGCCAAAATACTCCGGGTATCCTAAATGTCGGATCCCCTCTTTTGCCATTTCGGTATGAGAGGTAAGAGCGGGCATGACGCCTTCAAATAAGAAGATCATGATGGTCGCAACCCAGAATAGGATTTTGTCTTTCTTCATAGAGGGAGAGAAATAATACGATCGATGAGATCCTACAATAAAAAAGACGAAATATCAATTGCCGCTCTGGGCTAGCCTTGTTCGTACGCTTGTTCGAGCGTTGCGATATCAAATTTCTTCATCTTTAAAAACGCTTCGGTCACACGTGCAATCTTTTCCGCATTCCCCCGCTTCATCATTTCGTCCATACGTGTTGGCACAATCTGCCAAGAGATGCCGTATTGATCTTTGAGCCAGCCACACTGCTCAGCCGCAGGGACGGCCGAGAGCTTTTCCCAGTAGTAATCAATCTCGGCTTGGGTGTCGCAATGAACCATAAACGAAACAGCTTCGTTAAAAGTAAATTCGTGCTTATGAGCACTGTCCATATTTATCTTGGATCCATCCGTATTTTTCACTGAAGGGATAGCTTCCGAGTTCCATGAGAGCCTTCCCGTCAACGGAAAGCTTGCTCCATAACATTTCGACCTCTTCTTTGGTCTGACAAGCAATCAGAAACGAAATGGCTGGAGTGAATTTAAACAATGGGCCAGCGCTTAGAAGCGTAAATTCTTGCCCCACCAAATCTATCGTCACAATGCCGACTGTTCCTGAAGGCGTATTTTCAAGTGTCGTCGTATTCTTGATCTTTGATGAAGATTCTTTGAGCATCGAAAAAACGGAAACGTAAAAATCCGCTGCCTCTTTTGCCTCCTTATCGAACCAGAGATGAGAGGTGATTTTTTGCATACACGAAAGATTATTGATTCAAATAGCGCATCCTTACTATTTTGTATGGTTGCATAGCCTCCAGTTTAGTCAACCTGATGACAGACATTGACATCATCCCTCCCTCTGCTATCATTCAACTGTATGGTTGAACGTAAAATTTATCTTAACAATGTCTTTCATTCTCTCGCCGATCCCACTCGGAGGGATATTCTGAGACGCGTCTCAAAACAAGAGCTTTCTATCGGGGCAGTCGCTCAGCCCTATCCTCTTTCTTTTGCCGCTATCGCAAAACACATTCGCGTTCTTGAGCATGCACAGCTGATTAAAAAACGCCGTGAGGGTAAAGAACAGCGTATTCAGATCATGCCACGAACGATCGAAGATGCCCTAAGCCATCTCGGCAGTTACGAGAAACAGTGGCAATCTCGCTTTGACGCCTTAGACCAGCTCCTAAAGAAGTAACTCTTTATCTATGCATAAACCTCTTTTTCATAAAAATCTCAGTCAAAAGACCCTGACGGTCGAACGCATGTTCGACGCTCCTCGCTCACGTGTGTGGGCCGCTTGGACCAAAAGCGAACTTCTCGATCAATGGTGGGCTCCTAAACCATGGAAATCAATCACCAAATCATTTGATTTTCGTGAAGGAGGTGCGTGGCACTATGGGATGCAAGGGCCCGATGGGATTACGGCCTGGGGCTGGGCCGCATATGAATCCATTACTCCCGAACAACACTTTGCGCTACAGGATGGATTCTGCGATGAAGCTGGAAACAAAGACAGTTCACTCCCATCTACACACTGGAACATTGAATTCAAGGAAGAAGGCGAGGCGACAAGGGTTATCGCCACTTTGACCTTTGCGTCTGAAGCAGACATGGAAAAAATTATTGCCATGGGCTTCGAGGAAGGCTTCTCGATGGGACTTGGGAATCTTGACGAACTGCTTGCCGGCTAGCTCGAGACACAAAACAATATCCAAGGCGACAATGTGTTTTTCTCCATATTTAAGACTAAGAAGAAAAATAAAGATACATGCACTCGTCACGACAAAGGTAATAGAAGCTCCCACCCCAGCTCCTCCATAGACTTGAAGTGCCCACGTGATTGAACTCGCGATTGACCAGACGAGAAATGTAAAGGTATGAGGAATGGTTTTCTTTCTCAACAGAAATAGCACTGATGACAACCTTAGAGTTCATAAGCAAATACGCTACTTTTTCTTTACACCTATCCCACTGAGCCCTGGATTTTCTGCTGCAAGCACGATGAGCTTCTTGAGCGTCGGAAGATGGACATCTTCAAGCTTTTTAAATCGGATGCAACTCTTACCAACACTGACCTTTCCTAGTTCTTTCGCATACGTCTCGGCTAGATATTTTCCCTCAACCACCGCACAGACATAAATACTCACATAGTTTTTTTGATTCGCGAGTGAAACAACCGGCCACTGAATCAGCTCTTTTTTGTAGTTTTTGTATGGAAAAGATCCATACCCAAGCATATTATATGCAAAATACGGCTTGAGGTTTGGTGCAGACTTCTGAATGAACATGTGTAAGAACTCAATCAACTCCTTGCGTTCTGGGGGAGCACCCTTGAGATACTCCAACACGGTTTTTGCTTTGACCGTTTTAAACATGTTCATACATCTATCACTTTAGCTGTTTTTAAGGATTATTCCAAGAGAATTCCGATCTAAAATAAAGTTGATGCTGCTGCAGTTCCTGAATAAGAAAATACCATATACAAACATCCACCCTCAACGTATAATTCTCAGTCAATCTGTTTCCCTTCTCACATTATGCCACGTCCCTCTGCCCAACCCTCAATCGTCATTCTTGGCGCGGGGAAAATTGGTCAAGCTATTGCTCACTTTCTCCAACAAGCCAAGTCGTTGCCAATCGTGCATTTTTGGGATAAAGATCCTTCAAAAGTTCCTGAGCAACTTCCCCTTGTCGAAATCCTCCCTCGTGCTCGTTGGGTGTTTTATTGCATTCCAAGCTGGGCGCTTAAAGAAGCTCTTGATGAAACAGCTACCCTTATTCCAGAAACGGCAACGATTCTCTGTGTTTCCAAGGGAATCGAGCCAAACACGCAAAAGACTATTGATGAATTGATGCTAGAATATTTTCCCTCCCACCCTCTCGCTCTTTTGCTCGGACCCATGTTAGCGGACGAAATTCTGCGAGGCCATCCCGGGTTTGCGACCGTTGCCACCAAAAACAAAAGAACGAGTCAGCTGATTCAATCTCTTTTTAAACAGAGCGATCTTCAACTCGTTTACACCTCTTCCTTAAGAGATGCCGCGTTTGCAAGCGTCCTCAAAAACGTCTATTCACTCGCGATGGGACTCGCAGATGGGCTAGAATGGGGCAATAATCAAAAGGGGGTTCTTGCCGCACTCGCGATGCGTGAGATGAGCCTTGTGATGCGGAGCGCGAAACAAAATCCTGCTATTCTCCAAACCCCCGCTGGATTTCCTGATTTTCTTGCTACGGCATTTAGCCCTTCCTCTCGCAATCGAACGCTTGGCGAAGAGATCGTGCGTTCGGGTCTATGCACCTTTCAGAGTGAAGGCCTTATCGCCCTTCCTTCGCTCGTGAACCGCTTGGATAAGAAAACCCAGAGTTTTGCTATTCTCCATGCGCTACGCCGAATACTTCTTCAGGGGAAACATCACGAACTGTCCACGCTCTTCTCGAAGCTCACCCAGTCTCTCTAAGTATGCCACCTCGTCATCCGTTCTATCTTGTTCTTGATGTCGGAACGACCTCCGTGAAAACACTCCTCTTTGATCGCACCTGCTCCTTGATTGAACGGGTTTCTTTTGATCTTTCAAAAGCATTCCCGAAACGCGGTTGGGTTGAACAAGACCCAGAGGAATTACTTCGAATCAGCCGACGGACGATGCGAGTGGCTCTAAAAAAGAGCGGTTGTCATCTTTCTGACTGTCTCGGCATGGGGATCACAAATCAACGCGAAACAACCATTTTGTGGGAGACAGGTTCTGGTAAAGCCATCTATCCCTTGATCGTTTGGGAAGATCAACGAACAAAACAATGGTGCAAACACCATTCGGCTTCAGAACAAACCTTGGTACGTTCTTTGACCGGTCTATCCATTGAGCCCTATTTTTCAGCATCAAAAATTCGTTGGATTCTTGATCATGTACCGAAAACGCGCACGCTTCTCCAGAAGAACACGCTTCGCTTTGGGACCGTTGATACCTGGCTCCTTTGGAACATGACTCGATCACACGCGCATCTGACGGATCAAACGAACGCGGCACGGACGTTATTGTTTGATATCAGAAAACGCCAATGGGACCATCAACTCTTAGAACTGTTCGACATTCCTCCAGAAATCCTCCCGAAAGTCCGTTCGGGAACAGACGGATTTGGTATTCTTGACCACTCTATCCTTGGGCAAGAAATTCCCATCCTTGCTATCTGCGGAGATCAGCAATCCAGCTTTTATGCCGCCGCATACACGACAGCCAACGAACCCATCACGAAAGTCACCTGTGGAACAGGCACGTTCATTTCACAGTCAACCCACACATTTCAACTCCACCCTGGTTTCTACACCACGATCGCTCCGCACCCCACGCGACAAACGGTCTACGTCTTAGAAAGCAAGATCCAACGCGGAGGAAAGCAGGTAGAACCTCTCCTCAAAAATCCATCCAAATTAACATCATTTCTCGAGAACCTTGCCGACGATATCGAAGATCACCTCAAGCGACTCCCTATACGACCACGAGAGATTGTCCTAGATGGAGGCGTGACTCGTGACGGAATTTTGCAACATTGGATTGAAAAAAAATCTCACGTGAAGGTCGTGACCCTTCCTTTATTTGACGGCACAGGACTTGGAACAGCTTTTTTATGTCGTGACCATCAGGCACGGCGAAAGGGAAAATAGAAGTTTTCCACTCCGTCTTTCCTAGCGTCACAAGCACCGGGATAGATTCCTAACCTTTTTTCATCTTCACGAGGCGCAGATCACGCAGCTTCAAATATTGCTTTGTTTTCCACCATCCATTTCTTCATTTCCTCTGTTCCGTTTTTTGGATCTTGGATCACATCGAGATGAACCTGCATGTCGTGTGGCTGAAGCGCATTCATCCATTCATGGAAACCAAAGATCCGGAACGAATGATCCGCAACAAAAACAGTCAGAGCGTTGACGCGTAGTATTTCAGATATGACTCGTATGTGCGATCATGAGCACGTATGATCTTCTATTGGATCGGTCTTATTTTTTTGACCTTGGTAGGTCTCGCCCTTGGTTCCTTTGCGAATGTGTTGATACACCGCTTAAAAACAGGTCAGTCATTGAGAAATCGGTCAAGCTGCCCTCGGTGTCATACAGTGGTTTTGGTACGTGATCTGATACCAGTCTTGTCCTGGGTGGGATTAGGTGGACGGTGTCGAACATGCCGTAAACCTATTTCCTTTCGCTATCCGATCATAGAGATCCTCATGGCAGGGCTTTTTTTGATTACTTATGTACGTCACCCCTTTTTTGTTGTGTATGCAGAAACCGCCTCATTTGTCTTTGAGGCGGTGAGTGCGTTCGCATTAGTTGTCATTGCGGCCTACGATTTTGAATGGCAGCTTATTCGGATGTCAATTCTCTGGGGAGCGTTAGGAGGGACATTTCTCTGGCAGTGGATTTTTTTATCAACCTCTTGGTATTCGTTAGCTCTCGGAGCGATTTTTGGAGGCGGCTGGATGCTATTCCTCTTTCTTCTCTCGAAGGGGAGGTGGGTTGGATCAGGCGACATCTGGCTCGCAATCCTCATTGGGGTCTGTGTTGGTTGGCCTGCAATTACCTTGAGCTTGTACATTACGTATCTGACTGCTGGCCTTGTCGCAACCATGCTCTTGATCACCGGGCGGAAACGCTTGGGCCAACGCATCGCTTTCGCTCCCTTCTTGATCATAGGAGCATTTGGGTCCTGGTGGCTTGGCGAACCAATTTACACGTTGGTTCAAAGCCTGTTTCTTTATTGAACCGCTTGGATCGTTTGGCCGAGTTCGGCGCCTGGAGCAGAAACAGTCACGCGACCTGAGGCGGCCTCACGAATGACATTATAGCCCGTCGTATAGTCAGCACAGCTGGTATAGTGTGCCCCTGCTGCAGCTGAATCGAACGGCATGGAAGCGAGCTGATTTGGGACAACACAGCCACATAAATTATATCCCCCTGCGCCTGACTGAATCGGGGTTGAAACCGCTGGAATCACACCTGCGGCACACGTGAACGTGCCAGAGTTGTCAGCCGTATTCTGACCGATGGCATTTAAAATAGACGTGACATGCGTGCGACGGCTCGAATTTCGAGCCTGTGAGAACTGTCGACCGGGGTTTACCGCAAGGATAACGGCCCCCGCGAGAATGGCAATGATGGCAATAACGATCAAAAGTTCAATCAAGCTAAATCCTGGGCGAAGATGATTCTTCATAAAATAATGAGCTGTGGGATAAAAGGAAAAGAGATGTTCTCTTAAGAATTAAGAATGCTGCTCCCCACGAGTATGGGAAGTGTAGCAGGTAAAAAACAGACCAACAACTTAGAAGGCTGCTCCCTCCTGCCAGACGGAGATCGTAACAGGACTACGGGAAGAGAGGACGACACGTATTCGAGCAGTTGCTTGTTGAATGGTCACTTGGGTTTTTATGGTCCAGACCGTTGACACTTCGATTGGGAGGATCGTGCATATCTGGCCGTCGATTGGATATGTTTGGCTCCCACCATAGCTCGCCGTCTGTCCTAAACGTTGCATCGCGTATTCCATACAGCCGGTTGCGACTGCGAGTGCCTGGGCTTGTTGTGCATGCGCGACATTCGCACCTCGCTCATAAGAAAGTGCATCAAAACCAGCAATCGCAATGGATAAGAGAATGGTGCCCATGATTAAAGTACTCAGAAGCATAACGGAGCCACGGCGTTGCAGGAGGGGTCGGTATACAGACATATTATCGTCGGAGAGAGATCGTTTCTTGAATTGTGGTAGCGGCTCCTGGTGGGCTTAATCCATTGGTTGTCTGGGCTGTTAGTGTGATTCTGATTGAAGGAGGAGTTGTAGCAACCTGGGCTACGATGAACTCGCGAATCGTTGTGTCTTCGGTTAAAAGGCTCGTACTGGAAGCGTTTCCTTCACTAAATAAGAGGAGGCCATTATTTAATTCGAAGATCGTCGGGTTTTTGCTAGATTCACTCATAGAGAAGACAAGCCTTGTGCTCGTACTTCCTGCGGTGGGGAAGGTAATAGCCGTGGCAGCATGGGTGCGTGATTCGATTTTTTGAATAGAAAAACGCATGTTTTCCTGAAGGAGCGTATGGCTTTTGAATTTTTTTTGCGTACTAAAAGCTGCTTGCATAATGAAGAGAAAGCTTGAAAATATCATCGTTACGATCAAGGTATAGAGGATTGTTTCAATGAGGGTAAAGCCGGGTCGCCCTCTCAGAAGCAGCTGTGGAATAGGCATACTATTGAGAGGTAATGATACGCAACGCGTCATTTGAGCGTACGGCGGCGTAGATAATATTATTTTCAAACTTCAGGTCTGCGGCTACTTGCGGGAAATTTAACCCACCATACGGGGTGAGGGCGGTGGGGTCACTCGCTTCAACGATCTTGAATTCCTCATTTGAGGCAGATGTCGCAAAGAAAGCGAGGGTATCGGCAGCAAAGACCGCGTTCACATCTGTCGTGAGGAGACTCGTTCCAAGGAGAGTTGGTACATCTGGATTCGTGAGATCTAGAACAAAAACATCTGGGTTACTCGCTGATCCACTCTGCCGCGTAAGGTAGGCGCGATGGTCCTGTGGATTGATAAAGAGCCCGAGCGCATTATTTGAACCTGCCGCATTGTAGGAGCCAGACTGGACTGGGGCTGTTGGCACCGTCGCATTGACGACAATAAGCTCCGCCGTGTCTTTGCTTGTTGCGAGGACAACTCGGTCACCATGGATCGCGATTCTATTAACCGCTCCACCTACTTCCAAGGACCCCCGCACGACTGGATTAGTTGGAACGGTGATATCAACGACAAAGAGCTCCGGTTGACTGCTTGAATTTTCGGTACCGACGTACGCAGTCGTGCCCGAGATCGCAATACTCAACGCTTGTTGATCGTCATCTCCGAGACCGAGAGAACGAACCAGGGTCGGTGAATCCAAATTGCTGAGGCTTACGACCTGCAATTGTTCGTTTTCATGATCATCACCATTTGCGACAAAGGCATATGATCCCGATAAGGCGATCGCATTCAAACCATCACCCGTATTGATCGTCCCACGCATCAACGGGGCGCTGGGATCGGTGGCGTCTACAATAAACAAATCTGGTTTATTACTACTAGAAGATTGAGCAGCTATATAGACGATCCCTAAGCGAACCGCTAAGGCGGTCGCTTCATTTCCTGGTCCGAGATCAATCGAGCTTAGGGTTTGTGGGTTTTGCCAATTCCCACTTAGAAGAAGGGGAACGGTGTTCCGCCAATTGGTGACGATGGTCGATAAGTGTACTTGTCGACTACGGCTATGTGTCAACCAATGAACCTCAGAACGCACAAGACGTTCATTCGGACCCACATCCGTGACGGCGATGGTTCGCGTGAGATCTCCCTGAGTATCCGAGGCGCCTTGAAAGCGCCACACGTTATTTTCAGCGACGAGCCCGTGAGAGCCGCTTGTAAGCTCGCTCCAACCCCGATCCCGAATAAGATGAGAGGCTTCAAGCCCTTCTTTCGCAAAGGCAAGCGCCGCGATAGACTCTTCGCTAGCACTCATCTCCGCTAACTGTGCTGTCAGAGCAAGAAATGAAGCGGTGAAGAGGATCGCCATGAGAGCAAGCGCGATCATGACTTCAAGGAGTGATTGCGCGGGTTGTTGAGGATGTAAAAAGCGGGAGATAGTCCAGGTACGTCGCATAGATTAGGGCGTTAGAATAGCTCCCGAAGGAGGAATCGTGATTGTCACACTGCGTACCGAATCTGAGAGAAAAATGATCTGGGTGCTCGTGACTGTTCCTTCTGGACGAAGAAATGTCACCTCACCCGCGCCCGAAAAAACGATCTGATTCCCAAATGTGTAGACGATATCATCTGCTATTTGTCTGCTCGGGTACGAGTTCCCTCGATAGCGTGTCAGAGTACTCCCAGAAAACCGTATGCCCCAATTACTGTCCTTCGTGTTTGCGATGGTATCGGAGCGCGCCCGCCACAGTTCCCGATGCACCGTTTCTCGCATGCGTTGGAATTCATAGGAACGAATAGCAGGTACACTAAGAAGATAACTAGCGGTCGTGAGAATGATCCCCAGCGCTAAGACCAGCAGGAGCTCTAACAGCGTAAATCCCCGAGAAGTGAAAAAAGGACGAGCCATGGGTATCAGCGAACAACGCCCTGAGTTAACTGATAAATGGGCGTGATGATGGAAAGGGCGATAAATCCGACCAAAACCCCCATCAAGAGGAGGATAAAAGGTTCAATCAAGATCGTCAGGTTTTTAATCGTATCCTCAATATCACGTTCAGAAAATTCTCCCAGAGCCATCAAACTCTTTGGTAAGGTGCCGGTTTGTTCTCCGATCGTCACTAGGCTAATAACGGTATGTGAAAAAAGGTGCGTGTGCTTTGCGAGCTCATTGGTCATGGTTTCTCCTCGCTGAACGCCTTCCATAATCTGCTGAAAATGGTGTCGGTACACGAGATTAGTAGCAGCGTTGGCAGCAATACCAAGGGCCTCGACAATGTGCGTACCGCTTGTGAGCAGCGTTCCGAGCACGCGTGCAAACTGATTAATTTGTATCTCGCGGGAAAGGTGTCCAGCCACAGGAAGAAAGAGGAGGATGCGGTGACACATAAGCCGAACCGCGAATGATACACGCCAAACGACGGACACGGCGGTGATAAGACCCAGGGTCCCCAAGAGCAAGAAAGGCCACTGCGTCCGAATGGCGGTAGTGGTCCACAAGAGGATGCGGGTACTGAGAGGCAGGCTCACCGACAGTGTCTGGAACAGAGGGAGGAGTTGCGGGAGGAGGAAGAAGGCTAAATAAATAGCAATACCAATAGCCCCAAAGAGCACAATGAAGGGGTAAATGAGCGCACCTCGCACCTGGCTTTTGAGCGAAGCAGATTTCTCCATCTGCCGGCCAAGGTATTGAAGAGTGGTTGAAAGCGTTCCTGAGGACTCGCCAACCTGAATCGAGTTTACAAAAAAAGAATCAAAGAGCTGAGGAAATTTTTTGAGGGTATACGTCATTTGGCGGCCGTCTGAAATGTCCTTTATCGCCGTTTCAACGACATATTTAAGAGTCGATGAGTTATTCTGTAAAAGAATTGTTTTGAGGGCGTTCCGTAACGGGATACCGGCCTCGAGCATGACGGTGAGGTGTTTCAAAAATAACGTCTTATCGTGAATCGAGAGATGTAAATAAAATGGGACCTTTTTTGGGAGAGGTGTCTTAGGCGCTTCAGTCTTTTTCTCACGAATACTGGGCATAGAGGCCTAATCGTTAATCACACGAATGATTTCTGCGACGGAAGTCATTCCTTGGGCGGCTTTGAGAAAGCCATCTTCTAACATCGTCTTCATCCCCTCTTTTTTAGCGGCATCGGCCGCGTCATCTGCGTTGGCACGACGCATAATAAGACTCCGTAAAGCCTCAGTGACTTCTAAGATTTCGTAGATTCCAATACGCTTAGTGTATCCCGTGTGCGAGCAGACCTCACACCCGGTTGGACGCCAGAAGGTCTTTGCACTATTCAGCACCTCTTCAGACAGGTTAGGGCTGAGTGCAAGCCGCTCTTCTTCAGATAAAGGAGCGGATATGCGACAGGTCTCACACAATCTACGGACCAAGCGCTGTCCAATGATGAGATTGACAGTCGAGGCAATGAGAAACGGTTCGATCCCCATATCAAGGAGACGCGGCAATGTCGTCGCCGCATCGGTCGTGTGGAGCGTAGACAATAGCAGGTGGCCCGTCATGGCCGCATTTACGCTGATGCTCGCTGTTTCACGATCGCGAATTTCTCCCACCATGATGATATTTGGATCTTGTCGAACAATAGAGCGCAGGCCGGTTGCAAAGGTAAAATTCGTTCGTATGTCTACTTGAAGCTGAGTGATACCCGTCACCGAATATTCAATCGGATCTTCAATGGTCACGATCGAGATGTCTCGTGAATTCAAGACATGGAGAATCGAGTAGAGCGTGGTCGTCTTTCCAGAGCCGGTTGGTCCGGTCGCGAGAATCATCCCGTGAGGTTTTTTGATGTAGCGCCGAAGCGTTTCTAAATCCTCTTCTCTAAACCCAAGTCGTTCAAGACCTAAAGCTTGGGCACCTCCTACAAGGAGACGAAGAACAGCATTCTCACCGTTAAAGGTAGGGACAATCGAAACACGCAGCTCCACCTCTTGAAGATTATTCTTAATACGAAATCCTCCATCTTGGGCAACCAGATGCTCATCTGTGCGGAGACCAGAAAGAACTTTCAACCGTGTGATGATGAGGGGTTGCAGATCCTTTTCAAGCAGGATCACGTCATGCAGCACACCATCAATCCGAAAACGAATGACAACTCCTTCTGGAGCAGGATCAATATGAATGTCGGAAGTCCCTGATTGATACGCCTTCAGAATGATGACATCAATGAGTCGAATAATCGATTCGGTAGACGTACTTTCAAGCTCTTCGATATGAGGGATGAGTTTGAATGCACGAGTTTGCTTCAAATTTTCCTGAACGATCGTCAAGAAATCTCGTGCGGGTTGTATTTTTGTCTCAACTTTTACCGTTTTAGCTGCGATCTTTAACGACGCAGTTTTTTTCTTAGGAAGGGGCATACAACAAGATGTCAAGTATAACAAATATCGTTACTTGGGAGAAGGTGGAAAAAAGTCCCGTTTATAACACGCCGCAAACGTTTAGCTCGAACCTCTTGCGCGCGCAAAAAAACGTGGATCAAATCAGACTCGAATACGTAGGCGCAGGTTGAACTTTCTCTGACTCTTTGAGCGAGCCGTTGAGGATAAGAACGCGAACGGAAGAAGCTGTATCTTACACATGTTCTAGAATGAACGGATTAAATGCGTAAATCTTTCTCACATCGCAAAGCAGTTGACGAACAAATAACGTGGTATTACTATTCAATTACTCAGTTGAATACTTTAGTATTCATATCTTGCCATTTCTATGAAATCAACCTCTCTTGTTCTCGGTGCTTCCATCTTGACCTTTTTAGGCGCAGGCTGCAATCCTCAAACTGCTACCGTTCAACCACAAAATGCTCCCGTCGTCGCCCTTGAAGGTACGATTCAACCTACGGATACTGCGACCACGACGGATGCTCTCCAAACAGCGGGATCATACGTCGCGTATTCGCCAGAAACACTCTCAGCCGCTCAACGATCCGGTGGAAGAACGGTTCTCTTCTTTCACGCAAAATGGTGCCCTTCGTGCAAGGCGGCCGATGCCGACTTCACAACAAACCTGAGTAGTATTCCTTCAGGCGTCACGATCATCAAAACGGACTACGACACGGAAAAAGCCTTGAAGCAGCAGTACGGTGTGACGACGCAAGATACCTTCGTACAAGTGAACGGAAACGGCGAGCCGCTCGCGCGTTGGAACGGAGGCGGTGAAGGCATGAAATCACTACTCGCAAACTTGAAATAATCTCTCTTGGCATG
>CAYHTN010000037.1:0-13142 GCA_964359565.1 uncultured Gammaproteobacteria bacterium | reverse complement strand
CTTCCCGATGGAGTAAGCCGGCATGAGACCGCCGATCGCGATCGTAGCACCTTTGACAATGATAGGGACAAGTGAAGCGTCCATAGAAGACTCTGTCTTTTTGATTCGACGAAAAAGGGAGGGAGGTTTTTTAACGTCGTCGTCCAAGACAGGGATTAAGGATGAGTACGGCACCTCGCCTCAGAGAGACAGGGTCCCCACTCTCCTCAATAACTGGAAGGAGAGGTAGCAGTTTCAGGAGCATGAGTATTGGTGTGCTTGTCGTCATGAGAACCGTGCGGAGCAGACATCATGAGATTCATATACACCAAGGTCAGGACAGAGAACACTGTCGCTTGAACTAAGCCGACTAAAAGTTCAATCGCCATGAATGGAAGTGGGGCCAAGAAGGCCGCAAGCGAACCGATCACCGTGATGAGAACTTCACCGGCAAAAATATTTCCGAATAAACGCAGTGAAAGCGAGGCAACCTTCGCGATCTCTCCAAAAATTTCGATCAAGCCAACGATGAATTCGACCAGAGAGACTAAGATCTTGACGGGATTAAAAGTTTTGACCGCCTTCCAGATCGTTCCTAATTGAATGAACTTGTTCGCATGGGTCCAAAAACCGATGGCGATGATTCCGAAAAGATGGGAAGCAAAAACCGATGCAAGAGACATCGCAATCGTTAAATTCAAATCACTGTTCGCCGGACGAAGAATGGGAAACAAGACACGTTCTCCATGAAGCTCCTGCCAAACGCCAATGGAACCGGTTCCTGGCAATAATCCAAACCAATTTGAAAGAAGGATAAAAATAAAAAAGGTGGCGACGACGGGGAAACATTTGCGCGACCGTTCGCGATCCTTCGTGACTTTATCAAAAAATTCAAGCAGGAATTCAAATAAGATTTCAACCGCTGATTGTAGACGTCCAGGAATCTCTCGCAAGCGTCGTCGTAGAAAAAAACTAAAAAGCATCAGTCCGATCGCAACGATCAACGCGTTGATGAGCGCATTGGTAATGGCAAACGACCCAATGCTCACAATCGGTTCTGCGGCCAACGGGACATGCGGGATGGTTGCCATAGTTATTGAGATTTAGGATAAAATAATTGACGGAGCTCCTCGGCTTTTTTTCGAATGATGACCGCAACCAGCACGAGAGCAATCACGAGTCCGATCAACGTCCCAAAGGGCGAAATCCCAAAACGTCCATCAATCCATCGTCCTCCCCAGGCACAGAGGGCGGTTGGGATAATAATATCAAATAACAACTCACCCACATATCCGAGCGCCTGAATGGGAGGAAGTCCCTTTGAAGGTGAGATTTTTTGCATAAATCAAACGCCAAGACTATATCGGTCTTTGAAGAAAGCGTCAACGGAAAAAAGAAGGTAACATTGGCTCTTTTTCAGTCGTCAACCCTACTCTCCTTGACGGTTGCACCAAGGTTGTATCTCATAAAACTTTTAGGACTTACGCGTTTAGATAGTATGCGTCGTCATACACGCTGTTTTAAAAAGCGCAAAATAATCGACGTGATCTGTTTAGAGGCACGGGGACGTGCAAGCCGCTTTGCTTTGCTCATCATCTTCGTGCGTTTTTTTGAGTCATTGAGGATAGCTGAAACCTGTTTTTGCACTTCTTCAGGATTCTCTGCACGTCTCGCGACACCTGCTTTAACCAAATATTCGACATTCCGTAATTCCTGACCGGGAAGAGGTCGGTAAAGAACGAGTGGGAGACGAGAGACCAGTGCTTCGCTCGCAGATAGACCGCCTGCTTTCGTAACAGCAACATCACTTGCTCGCATAAAGACGTGGATGTCTTCACGAAAGCCGTAAAGACGGACGCGGTCTCGAGCAGAAGAATATCGTAGAAGCTTTTCGGCCTCTTTTAATCCTTCTTTGTTCTTTCCAAACATCATCACCCACTCTCGAGGCACCGCTTCTGCTTCGATGAGAGGCAGAAGCTCTGCGAACGGAACAAAGCCATAACTCCCTCCTAAACAGAGCACCGTCTGCAAACGACCGGACCATTTGAGGTTTTTGCGAGCCCCATCTCGAGACAAGAGAGAAGAAAGACTTCCAGAAAAAGCCGCGCGCAACGGAATACCCGTTTGAGAAATACGCCGACGAGCAATCCCCTGTCGCAAGAGGTCTTTTTGGGCCCGTTCCGTCGAAACAAAGTAATGATCAACGGCCGCATGAGCCCAATACTGATGCGCCCAAAAATCGGTGGTGACGACCAGGAGAGGAATGGTGAGGTGCCCTTGCTTTTTTGCTTCCGCAAGAATTCTGAGAGGAAATGCCTGAATTGCAACAATGAGGTCAGGACGCCAGGTGTCTATGCGTTTCAGAAGACCAGAAAGATCCCATTCTTCGACCCGAGAAATAATGGTATCGGTAATACCACGATAATCAGGATTATCGTGCACATGGCCCCAGACAAAAGGCGCGTGTGTCAACATCCATTTATAAAAGCGAACGACGGCGGCACCGGTATACTTAAACTGCTGGAGAAAATGATACTCTTCTACTTGAATTTCTCCGCTTGCTTCGAGCGCTTCATGTAAGGCTCCTGCCGCTTGCGCATGTCCGGAATACGGAACGGCGTACACCAAGAGCACGCGGCGACGTCGACGAGGAGCCATAGGACTTACGTACGCGCACGCAAGGCTAAATCGTAACGGATCTCTTCGAGCTTACGTAAATGCTGCTTGGCTTGATCCGTTTTTGTGCGCTGCGTTCCTGTAAGATCCATCTGTAATAAAAATTCAACGATCTCTTGAGCCGCATCGTACATTTCTTCGATCGAAGAAGAATCCCCCTTTGTTGCACGCAAGACCGCCTGACGGACAAGTTCCCCTACGACATCAGCAAGACCCCCAATAAAAATATCTGGGTCCTGCTCTTGATCATCAAAGCGATCGATCTTTTTATGTTCAAGATACTGAGCCAGAAAATGCGCTTCGGTATATTCTTCGCGTGCAGCCCGCCAACTTCCTTCGGAACGCAAGAGCGGCTCTTCTTGGATCATGCCCCATCCTTCATGTAAGCGCGCCTCGGCCATTTCTAGTTCGGTCGCGGCGGCTTCGTCGTTCCCCCGATGAAAGGCAAAAATTGCACGTTTACTTGCTGCTAGAATCTCGGTCGAAAGCCCTTGAAGAGACCGCCGCCACGTCATATATTGTTGCTCTCGATCAAAAATCTCCCGCTTTAATGACACACGTAACATAATGGGAATATGATAGCACAGTACCGGAAGACCACCACTCTCTTGCAAGCCCTTGCAAGGACGATGGAAATCGCCTATCATTCCCGCGTTACAAAGTTGTTTTTCGTTCTCGTCTATTTCTCTGGGACTGTAGCTCAGTCGGTAGAGCAGTGGCCTTTTAAGCCAACGGTCGTGGGTTCGATCCCCACCGGTCCCACCAACAAAAACTCCGCGTGAAAGCGGAGTTTTTGTATCTCGGTTGAGAACTTCTTTATTTGTTGATATATCCGAGCACTCTCACAACCGCCCATTGGAATGGATCCTTTGGTGCTTTCTTGAAGGTCGTGCGGAACTCGAGGATGCCTTCTCGTTCGGCCGTCAGATCGCGTTCGAAGCGAATGCGATACATGAGGGTGTTCCAGGCACGATTCTCAGCTTCGACTTGGAAGTTAGGATCGTGACCGTAGATCGTACGGAAGGTTGTGCGTACACGAGGAAGCTGTTTACGTTCTTCGACCAGGTTGCGCATCCGAGGGATTTCTCCGCGGGCAACACGATCGAGATCTTCGAGCGAAAGATCGGCTCGGCGCATGGTTTCAAGCATGTCGCGGAGCAAGGCACGACGCTCTCCCTCTCCGAGCTTCACCGTGGCTGGTGAAATTCCGTAGGTGACAAAGAAGTTCATACGCGCCTCATCTTGGGTCGTAGGCGTCACCTTAAATTCTTTGAGATCTGCTTTCACACGGACAAGGACACGGGCTTCGTCGGCGACCCGAGGGGTCACACCCGAAGAAGCAATCCATTCTTCGCGTGTCGAACCGTTGATGCGGACAAGGGTTGGACCGATCAATGTCGGCGTCGGCACAGGAGGGGCTTGGATCACAGGAACGACAGGGGTCACAGGGGTCGTACTTGTCGAAACAGTCGGAGGAGCGATGACCGTTGTCGATGTTGCCGTTGGTGTTATGGGTGTCACCGACGTCGTTGATGAGGCGGTCGTACTGGCTCCAAGAGCGAAGATAGACTGACCCGCGGCGATACTCCCACCTGAGGCACCTCCCCCACCACCACCTGCGGATGCGGGAGCGGCGGTAGAAACTGTGAGCGCAGCAGAGCTTTCTGACTCGCCCGAACTATTTAGAGCCGTAATCTTATAGTAGTAGGGGGTGCTGGCGCTCAAACCGGTATCACTGTAAGAGGTCGTGGATCCAGATGAAACGGTTGGCTCACTACCAAGGCGAGCATAGGTTCCGCCAAGTGAGGTGGAGCGGTAAATGTCGTAAGATGTTGCTCCACTTACCACCGACCAGCTGAGGTTAATCTGAGAAACGCTTGCCCCTGTCCCAGAGAATCCTGCTGGAACCGCTGGCGCAGATGGGTCTGTCGCAATTACGGGAGCGTAGAGCGAAAAGTGTTCTGCCGAAGCCGCGATCGTGACATTCGCACAACTTGCGAGGGAGGCGGGGTTTGGGATAGCCGTTCCATCGGATGTTTCACACGTGAACGTGGTTGCTAGTGGATCCCACGCATTCGCAGTCGTATCGAAGGTCGCCATCTGTAACTGCTCAGTGACTTCAGTCCAAGTATCGATGGCGGAACCATCACGTGCTTGTTGTGTCGCCAATTGAGCGGGAGTGTAATCCATTTCGATGGTGATCGTATCATTGAAGTTTGTCAGCGAGTTTCCACTTTCTCCTTCAGCGGTGAACTCGAATCCACCATCGAGCGGACGAGCGCTTGGCGTCTCAGGCAAGTTGGTGGTTTCGGTGTAACTCACAATCGCGTCACTTCCATCCGAAGACATCGCGTTTGGAGGAATCACGAGACGAACACCGGCACTCGTATCTTCGATCGTGCCACCATTTGAAGTGGAGATCGGTTGAGAACCAGGAGCTTGTACGGCGAAAGCAGAAGCTGTTGTTAAGGTAATATCTTTTCCCGTCAACGAACTACCGGAGACAATGATCGGGTTAGAAGCAAATTCTCTTTCTAGATAACCGTTCGCTTCTGCGGAGACGCGCCAATTACCATCAGTGACAGACAAGCGATAGGCACCACTTGCATCTGCCTGTGTGGCTGTGAAGCCTCCGCCTTGACGCTCGGCACGGATAAAGGCATTTGCTGCACCTGTGGATCCGATCCGGACTGTTCCAGAGATGGTTAAGGATGCCTGAGCCATGACAATCGTTTGACCGGTTAAGTTCCCCGAGATGGTCTGATTTGTCGCCAAACGAATGTACCCTGGCTTCATCGCATTGATACGGTATGGTCCATCTGGAATCTGCAGGGAGAAATTACCCGAACTATCGGCACGCGTTCCAATGGCGGCACTTGTGCTCGCATTGACGAGCTCGATCCAGGCATCCCCAACAGCCGCTGAGCCATCCGTGACCGAACCGGAGAATGTTCGAAGGGTTGGCAGCGTCACAACAAGACCTTCCGCACCGTTCACAACGACGATTCCGGTAGAGTTCGTATAGACCGTTGCTCCAGAAGCCGCAGCCACCGAAGTGCGACTTAATGCTAACCCCGGAGCGCCAATACGGACTTCGTAGCTTCCATCCGGGACAGAGACACTGGTCGTGGTCGCATTGCGAACATCCGCATGACTACTGCGACCATCGGATGCAATGAGATCAACATAGGCTTCTGGCATCACTCCAGAAAAGTTGAAGGTTACCGTATTCACGGTTCCGACCGTAATATTCTTGCCTGTCACATCGGCAGAGACCGTAAATGCAGCAAGAGGGGCCGAATCACCAATTCCAGGCAAGAAGGCGCGAACGACGTAGGAAGAACCACCCGGAACACGGACGGAGTAGTTGCCGCTGGTATCTGTTAGCGCTTCGTTAAAGTTGGTGCCATTCGAGATACGGACAATCGCACCTTGCACCGGAACCCCCGAAGCGGTCACTGTTCCGCTCACCGTGAAGAAGGTTCCTACGAGGGAAGGAGAAAAATTAATACTTGATTGACTGCTCCCAGACATCGTAACCGTTTGTGCCGTCATCTGACCATAACCCGGACTAAAGGCTTTGACTTCCCAAGTTCCGGTACAGCTTACAGGCAAGGTGTAATTTCCGGTCGAATCCGTCATGGCATTTGCCTGACCTTGGGCATCGGTACGATAGGCAAAGACACCGGCATTTTGAATCACATTGGTGCCATCCGTAATACGGCCGCTAATAGAACAATCTGGTTTAGCAATCTTTAAGAGGAAGCTTGACGCTGCAGCCGTTGGGGTAATCCCCGTTGTCGCTCCATCAATGAAGAGATACGTACTTACATCTGAAGAGACGCGAACATTTGCTTCACGACTACGGAGACCCGAGTTATTCGCGACCACGGTATAGGTTCCTGGGGCCACCGCAATCGAGAAGACACCGTCTGTATCGGTCTGTGCGCGACCACCGAAGCCACCTGGAGAATACGCGAATACTTCTGTATTTGCCATCAACCGATTATTTGTATCTTTGACGATTCCTTTGATTGTTTTACTTGCCGTAGTCAAGGAGAACGAGGCGCTACATCCGGTTACCCCGTCAATCGTACAGGTGCCTCCCTGCACACGTAATTCTTTTGGACGAGGGAGAAGATAGCTTGTGGATGGAGGTGGACCGCTTGTTCCTGCCTCAAGCGTTGGACCGAGACCCAAGAAGTACACACCGTCTGTTACGCGTAAGCTAAACACTTCTGGGTCCGTTACAGGCGTGACCTGACGTACCACGAAGTTCCCTGGAGAACCGGCGAAGAGATCTAGACGCTGTCCGGATCCACCAGCCACAGAGACCGTAATCGCTGTCCCACCCGAATCGGCACTTGTTAGACCAAAGTTATAGGTAACCGGGCCTGATGATGGCACGAAGATGCGGTCTGGGATAGAGCGACCTGAATAATTTTTCGCGGTTCCACCTGTCCCACACACTACGAAGCGGTCTGTATTGATCGAGATATCTCCACTTGGAACGTTGCTAAAACTATATGCTGCGGTTGTTCCTCCACTAAAACTCGCGGTTGCGCGCTGCGTTCCTCCGGAAGGAGAATTGAGATAGAGATTGACCGCACACGTTTGATCGTTACTTGGAAGAGTCAGTGTCCCCGACACTGTCTGTGTGCCTACCGATTGCAAGAAGAACGGACGAGAAGTAAGCGACTCAAGCAATGAACTCCCACTGAAGGTTTTAATATCTACCGTGTACCCACTTGTGTTGAAGTCTAATGGAATAGATGAGTTGGTAATGCCATCCAAATCAATCATCAACAAATCATACCCACCAACATTTGTAGATGCCGAAAGATACACCGTGACGGTACGGCCATCGACAACCACACCATCATCCGCAAGACCTCCTTGCGCCGTCCCCGTATCATCAGCGTTCGCACCACCCGCACAAGATTTACCACCAGCGACATTCGTTAAGCATTTGAAGGTCACGGTGCCTGGACCTGGACCATTTAAGTCACCGCGCATCGGACTGGCGATATCTTGTTTGGCGCCCGATGCAGAGAATCCCGTTGGGAGAGTAAGAACCACTTTTCCTGGAGCAACGATCTGTTGAGAGATAGGAATCCGGAAAAAGTACTTACTATTCGCTCCCGGTTGAGGCAAACTCGGTCGCGCTTCGATCTGACTAAAGCTCGCGAAGGTTGAAGTTGAGATATTACTCGCGACGAATCCCGCTCCCGCAAAGGCGCTTGTTGAAATCGCACCTGGGCCAAGCGCGCCGCCCGTCGCAATACTGGTACGGATAGGGGCACGAACGCTAGATGCCGAAGAAGCTAAGAGATTTCCAGACAGGTCTTTGGATTGGTTCGCTCCGGAGGTGTCCATCGATACATACAATTCCTGACCGACAGCGGCAGCAAGACTTAGCCCTTCGATGAGAACGGTATTCTCTCCTGCATCATAACTGAAACGTCCACTAGCAAGAGAAACGGTTGTTCCCGTAAGGGCGGCATTGAAGCCAGCGGCACCATACTTGACCACATCATAAGCCTCTGGGTTCAAAACACTACGAGGCCAATTGGTGGTATCAAGCAAAGTTGCAGCATTCATGGGTTCACTGAATGTAATGGAAATGGCATGATCATCTGCGTTCATGAAGCGGAGTTGCGGCGCAACTGCGTCAGCCGCACCCGTCGTGAAGGTACGAGACGCGGCCGTCGCGAGCGCTTGGCCATTCAAGGCCGTCACCGCAGTGGTTACATTGATTGCATACGGAGTATTCGGTGACAGTGCGCTACGTGGAGTAATAACCGCGCGTCGTTCCATAGGACGCCATTCAACAACGCTATTTACTACGGTTGAACCAACTGAGAGATAAACCGAATTCGTCGTGATCGTAGCTGGATTCATGTCACGACTAAAGGCAACCCCAACCGAACCGACGCCGACAGGAACATTTATGGCGCTTTGATCAGGATGTGAACCAACGATCGTTGGAGCGGTCGTATCAGACGTCGTTCCGGTACGGAAATCAGCCATGTACATGACCTGTGTCGCCCCACTCCCTGGAGGACCAAGAGTGAGTCCAGACGAAGCTTGACAAGAACCCATGACTTTCAAACGATAAAGCGTGCTCGCAGATAATGTTGGAAACACCACGGACGCCATCCGTTTTGAGCTATCCAACGTTGCGGAAGAGATAATACTCGTTTCTGTACTATCAGAAGCAGGGAAAAGCTTGAGACAGTTACGAAGAAGATATGCGCCTGCATCATCCGCCATCCCTTCAGAGAAGTTGATGGTTGCAATCGCATTCCGAGCAACTCCGAAGGCACCTGGAGCCGGTACAGAACCAACCACGCGTGGAGGAATAAATGCACCCGATCCGAAGACTTCTCCGCCTCCAAATGTACCAGAGAAGGCACGACCGGTGGTAAAACTAAAGGCGTAACTTCCGTCGGGTTGATTGGATTGAATGGTATTTCCGGAGGTGTCCGTTACATCCCCACTAATAACGACGGCCACCGTTTTATCGTTGCCAAAGGTCTGGCCGGCATTAAATGACCAAACCGCCATATTGGCTTCGGGAGGAACCCCCGGAATTCCTGGTGAGGTTGGATAATAGGTCCAAGAACCTCTCGAAGTCGTAATATCCGTGGAGGTCGCGAGCGCACTATCGAGAAGACGCACGGTGAGGTTGCCGCTCGCGTTGACTGTGGTCTGGTTCATCGCCTTGCTAAAAATAACAGGGATCTTGAAGTTTGAATCACCTCCAGGCAAATTCAGTGACCGTTCAAGAGGGCTACGAACCGCTGGACGCGAAGTGTCTCCACCAAAGCCACCGGTCAGACCAGACGTAAGGCGAAGCGACGCTCCCGTCATACCAGCCGGAACACTATCCTGACGACGCTCTCCGAAGCCATGACGAATGGCGACGAGATCACTCGTTCCTGCCGGCAGTCTTGCCAAGTTAAAGGCACAGCTGGCATTAGTGGTCGTCGCAAATCCGGTTCCATCTACAAACACCCGCGATCCCTGCACAGGCACAGTGCAAGTACCAGAAGCGTCGGTAACCGTACCAGTAATAGTGGCAGATCCTGCAGCCACCGCTGTCAATTCAAAGGGGCTGCCGTCCGGCTGCTGAAAGTTTGCTGTATTTGTTCCATCAGATGCACGAACGCG
This sequence comes from uncultured Gammaproteobacteria bacterium, assembly GCA_964359565.1. Lineage (GTDB taxonomy): Bacteria > Patescibacteriota > Patescibacteriia > 2-12-FULL-60-25 > 2-12-FULL-60-25 > JAGOTP01. The sequence continues at coordinate 3,314 of CAYHTN010000037.1, read as the reverse complement.
ATAACGGGTAAGAACTCCTGCTGCACCAATACCTGATGCCCCTGAGGGAATGGTACAGACATAGTACCCTGCTTCCGGGCCGGTACAAATCTGCTCCGTCGCCGGCGTACAAGCAGATCCTTGGCAATGTAGTATTTTTACCGTTAACGCCGGAGTGGTGGATTCCGTCGCGATATTATCAAAGACCCTAACCATGAGCTGTAGCATGACGTTTTCTTCGGTTCGAAACACAGGACGATGCATGATATTTGGCGGTGAGGTGTCCGTAATCGAAGCCGTGGTTTGAAACCGGCGAATAGCTGTCGATTCGAGTGGGGTCACCCCTCCGCTTGTCACCGCGTTCACAGACGTCGCATACGAAGAAACTTGCCAGTAATAATTTATACTCGGTAAGAGTGGTGTTGGAGGGATAATCACCCGATATGTTCCGATTCCATAAGGAAGATTGCACTGCGTGGCATCACAGTGACTCGTTGTTGGACTCGAAGTTTTCGTAAATGCATAATCCCAAATTGGCGTGGTTACGTCATCGTTATCAAGGGTTGTCTTCACACGAATACGATAACTCACGGCTGCTCCATTGGAGGATTGTTGGAACGTAAATGCGGGTGGAATCGGCACTCCTGTCGCATCCGCCGGAGGAAGAAGAGACTGCAGCCCTGATCCAGATGATCCAAAGACGCTGAAGCCACCCGGTAATGTGATGACTTGGCCACCAGTAGTCACCTGCACATCACGCATTCCTGCAGAAGCTCCTGCGGATATTGTGACAGGAACAGAAAGATGGGTCGCATCTATCACTGTTACTGAGCTTGCAGAAACACCATTCGTGCCTGACACCCCCGGGGGCATGAGGAAAGAAACAGCGGTTGAACCAGAGAATGAGGTATTCGATCCCGTGATCGTGATCGTGACAGATCCAGATTGTGGACCACCGGCAGGACTGACTCCCGTAATACCTGGCACGCTTCCCCCCGCTCCAGCGATGTTAATGGTGTACATGCGCACAGAAGAAGCGGCCGTAGCATCTGTAATTCTTACGGGGAAGGGGAAACTTCCTGCCGTCGTGGTTGCTGTACCCGTCAACTTCCCGTCCGCAGCATTCAAGGCAAGTCCTAAACCAAGCATGGTTGTCGTCGCCATCGCGTCTGCGGGCGTAATCGTATAAGGTGCCGTACCACCTGCGCCCACGAAGGTCACGAGCGGAGCGCCCGAAGCATACGTCGTTCCTGCAGACGCCGTTGGGATGACCGCGGTCGTCAGGCGAAGCGGATCGGATAACGCCGTTGTGACGTTTGGTGCCGCGGGGTTATAGGCCATATCCATCACCGTACTGGTCGCAATTCTCATCATCGCTGGAGAGCCGTCCAGATCCCCTGCCGCGACATTGCCACTTAAAATAACCGTGGCACGATCTTGCCCTCTGGAATGAATAATATTGGCGATGGTCTGACCCCCACCTCCATGCGTATACACAAAGGGAGCATCACCGATAACAAGATCGCCCCCTCCAGCAGAGGTAACAGCTTCGTTAAATTTTACGGTCGTCGTTTGACTTCCGAGCGCTCCTTCAAAACTCACAATCGCAGGCGCCACGCGATCAATAATGTAGTCATTCGATGTAAATGATGCGCTAGGACCATTCCCTGTGGTCGTGATTATTCCGTCGACAGGAATTGTCACTCGAACGCGATGACCATTTACAGAGGCAGCGCTGTGGGGCGTCACGGCAACGATAAAGGTACGTGCGACTCCAGAGGTCAAGGCTATCGTCGTGGAAGGCGTCCAAATCAACGTGGTGGAAGAATCTACCCAATTGAGGCTAGGCGTAGACGTGACATAGACATCCCCCATACCGAAAACTCCGGGTGAAGCGACATCATCAAATACCGAAACACCACTCGCTTGGGACTGGGAGATGGCACCGAGATCTGTAGTGGTAGAAAACCCATCTCCTCCAAACTCCAAACGCATACTTGTGAGTGAAGCGCTTGCCGTTGGCGTAATTGTGACCTTCGCAATCCCGTAGGGCATCGGACTACTCGGAGAGATCGGAGACCCGGGGAAGGCATTCTGCAGACCCGAATTCGAAATACTGACCGTCACCGCCGCGTGAGCCACGGGGGTAAGCCACGGGAGAGCCGGAGCAAAGAGACTTATTATTAAAGAAAAGATGACATGCGCAGAAAACCAGGCCCGACATCGCGCCATGAAGGAACGTGAACTCATAGAGATAAAGGACACAAAATAATTATTTGCGACCAGTATACCACAGATCGAGCATTCCCTTGCAAGCAGGTGTAAAGTAGCTTGTTTTATTGTCTTTTTCTTCAAGCAAGACAGGCGCTGGGAAAAAACAGAGCTCTTGCATGTTATTCACCTCACCACTCGTAATATCACAATATCAGTTATTTTTCATAGATCTCATCAGTTTAAGGATGCGGGTTGCTAACACTGTGCCATCATCGGTCGGCAAAAAGCGATGTGCGGCCTCCCCCATTTCTTTACCCGTCTCAGGATCACTCAAAAGGAGAGTCGCCGTGTCCAACAGATCCTGATCAAAAGAACGAGAATTTTGGGAAACGACAACAACGGCTCCCTGCTCCTCGAATGCACAGGCGTTGAGCTCTTGTTCCGTCCCCGGAAGAGGAATAACGATTGTCGGTTTCTTGAGCGCCGCCGTCATCTCAGAAAGCGAGGCGAACCCGGCCCGACAGATCACGAGGTCGGCGGCTGCAAAGGCGTCGATCATTTCTTCTTGTAAAAACTCACGAATAACATACCCTTTCTGTTCTCGAAGCTTCGATGAACGCTTGCCTTTTCCGGTGAGATGGATCACTTGGGTGCAGGAAAGCCATTGCTCTTGGCTTTTCTCCATAGTGGCGTTCAGAGCAAGCGATCCCGTTCCTCCTCCGAATACGAGCACAATGGGACGGCGCGCTTCAAGACCAAACGTATGCGCTGCCTTCGTATGCGTTGGGAGATCGGTAAGACGAAAGCGCGTTGGCGTAAGAATACGTTCATCCGCAAGACTCACTCGAAAAGGCGGGCGTTCGTACTCAAAAGAAGTTGTGATGCTTTGACAAGAACCGGCGACCTGACGATTGGCGATTCCTGGCTTCAGATCCAGTTGATGCATCGCACAAGGAATCCCTCGCTTGCGTGCTGCAAAAATAACAGGAACGGCTGTGAACCCCCCTGCGGTCACGACCACATCGGGGTGTATGCGCGCGATTAATCGACGTGCTTCTCGACGTGCCCGATACCAGTCGAGCGGAAAGGTGAGCCATCGGAGACTAGGATATCGCGGTAAT
>CAYHTN010000036.1:0-13324 GCA_964359565.1 uncultured Gammaproteobacteria bacterium | reverse complement strand
TCGGATCGATCGTGAAAAGGCTCTACGGATTTATCTGAAGGCCCTCGTCATGCATGTACGCGCCCGTCCTGAGATCGTCGCCTGGCAAGTGGAGAATGAGCCATTCTTTCCCTTCGGCGCCTGTCAGCCACGTGAGCGCATCGACATTGCAAGTGAATATGATCTTATCCGTGGGCTTGATCCCTACGAGCCCTATCACCGAAAAATTACCGTCACCGATTCAGGTGAGCTTGGAACCTGGCTCCCGCCTGCCACCGTGATCGATGCGATTGGGTTTAGTGTCTATCGTGTCACGGATGATAGGTTGTTTGGGGTGAGAACCTATGATTGGCTTCCGCCCTGGTGGTATTTCCGTAAGATGTTGGTTCTTCGTCTCTTCTCGGGAAAGGACTACTATGTCAGTGAATTTCAAATGGAGCCCTGGGTCCTGACCGATATGAAGACCGCAACCATTGAAGAAATGTTTAAAACCTTTTCGATTAATCGTATGCGTATCAACCATTGGCAACTAAAGCGCATTGGTTTTTCGCATATCGATCTTTGGGGAGCGGAGTGGTGGTACTGGATGAAGATCGAAAAGCAACATCCAGAATTTTGGAAGGAGGGAAAGAAGATTTTTGCAAAGACAGAATAGTGTTTTACGACGCAAGATCAAGAACTCCTGTTATCGTCTGTATTTCCGTTGACGAAGATCCTATTTTGGCGTAACATCTCGCCATTCAAGGGATCTTCGTCCTTTGTATTACAAGGGACGATTTTTGTTCTCAAAACTTCTTTATCTATGCTTGATATTCGTAATATCGCCATCATCGCTCACGTGGACCATGGCAAGACCACTCTCGCCGATTCGCTTCTCAAGCAATCGGACACCTTTAAAGATAACGGTCTTGAAGGGGAAACGATCATGGACTCGAACGAACTCGAGCGTGAGCGTGGGATTACGATTCTCGCAAAGAACGCAGCCGTTTTTTATAAGGGCACGAAGATCAATATCGTCGACACGCCAGGACACGCCGACTTTGGTGGAGAAGTCGAACGTATCATGAACCTCGTCGACGGCGTCTTGCTTCTTGTCGACGCCAAAGAAGGTCCGATGCCACAAACGCGTTTTGTCTTGAAGAAGGCCATCGAAGCCGGTCATCGTATTATCTTGGTCATTAACAAGGTTGATAAGCCTGACGCTCGTCCAGACTGGGTCTTGAACCAGACCTTCGACTTGTTTGTGACGCTCGGCGCTTCTGATGCGCAAACCGATTTCCCCGTTGTCTACGCCTCTGCGAAGCAGGGGAAAGCGGGTTTGACCGAAGATCTGTCTCAAATGACGGATATCCACCCACTCTTTGATACCATCATTAACAAGATCGCCGCTCCAAATAACGATGAAACAGGACCCCTTCAGGTTTCGGTCGCGAATATCGGTTACGACAACTACAAGGGAAAGACGGCCATCGGCCGCGTGGTCCGAGGTATCTTTCGTCCAGGTCCCGTGATGTGGATTGATCGTGATGGGAAGCAAACGCCAGCGAAGATTACCAACATCATGGGCTTCCTCGGCATGGGTCGAACGGAAATTCAAGAAGCGAAAGCCGGAGACATCGTTTCGTTTGCAGGTATTCCTAACGTAAACATCGGAGAAACCATCGCAGCCCTCGAGAAACCAGAAGCGTTGCCTGTTATTAAAATCGAAGAGCCAACCGTGAAAATGGCATTCGGTGTGAACACCTCTCCTCTCGGTGGCCAGGAAGGGCAGTTTACAACCTCTCGTAATATCAAAGAGCGATTAGAGCGTGAATTGCAAAACGATGTCGCTCTTCGGGTCGAAGCAGCTCCAGGAGAAGGGAACTTCATCGTCTCTGGTCGTGGAGAGCTCCATCTTGCAATTTTGATCGAACGCATGCGTCGTGAGGGTTTCGAGCTTCAAGTCTCTCGCCCGCAAGTAATTTTTAAAGAAGACAATGGCCGCACCGAGCCATTTGAAGAAGTCTCACTCGAGTGCCCAGAAGGGATGAGCGGAAGCGTGATCGAGAAGATGGGGCGTCGCAAAGGTGACATGAAGGATATGCGCGTCGAAAATGGTACGGCTTACCTTCAATTCGAGATCCCAACCCGGGGGCTGATTGGGTATCGCACCGAATTCATGATGGATACGCGTGGGCAAGGAATCATCAACTCGCTCTTCTTGGGCTACCGCCCCTATGTCGGTTCTATCGATGGTAGTCCTCATGGATCACTCATTGCTCACGAAACGGGCGAATCGAACTCCTACGGCCTCCAGGCGGCTCAGGAACGTGGTCAGCTCTTCATTGGTCCGAGTATTAAAGTCTATGAAGGGATGGTGGTGGGCCAAAACGCCAAACCAGAAGATCTCACCGTCAATGTCTGTAAAGAAAAGAAGCTCTCTAACATGCGTTCTAAAGGAGATGGTGTGGCTGAGGGTCTGAACACCCCTCGGAACATGAGCTTAGAAGAGGCGCTAGAGTATCTCGGAGATGATGAGCTCCTCGAAGTCACCCCACAGAGCCTCCGCATTCGTAAACAATACCTCAAAGAGTTTGAACGCAAACGAGAGAATCAAAAAACAGGCGCCTAAGGGCCCTGTTTTTTGATTCTCTCGCCTTATTCGAGCGGTTGTCCTAAGCGATAGTTGATCCAAAACTCATCTGGAACATCTTTGACGAGTCCAGCCCAGGTCGCTCCCCAAAGGGCGATCGCTCGTTCTTCGCTTTGAATCCAGCGCAGCGTGCCTTGATCATCAACAACGACGTAGACTTTGGCAGAAGTGGTCGATTTGATCAGTGAGCCGGGTTTATAGGTGACGTTCCGTTTAATGCGATACCCAGAGATTTGATCGAGTTGAATCAACTGAACGGCGCTAAAATCACCTTGCCAACTCAAGAAGGTTTTGGCATCAGGGAAAACGAGACGTTCGTTGTTTGGGAGCAGACAATACACGCTTGAATTCAGAATCGTACGAACAAAGGCGACACACCCAAGATTGGCGTCGGTAATAAAGTTTGCCTGGAGGTGATACCGATCACGATCTGCATGCGTAAAGTATTTGTCATGTTCATTTGGACCAAAAGTATCAAGCCAGTTCATGACGGCACGGATATCCACGAGTTCGTAGGTGGTTCGATTTTCACGAGGGTCCGAGGCGATGATGTTCACGATTCGCGTTGGAATTCCGATCAGACTGAAGTCACTATTCATCGCCGCTCCACCCGAATCTCCCGGGCTTAATTGTGCATCTGTTTGGATGAAGCCGCGTTCAAAATCCTCAATATTCCCTTCGCTAATGACGAGCTGGCCTCTGCCGCCGGGGTATCCTACGATGCTCACGGGGTCCCTTTTTACCGAAAATTCATCGGTCCTTAATGAGGGGAAGGGAGTCGGAAATGACCTCTCAGAAAGACGTTCAGTGATTTGGAGGATAGCAAAATCGAGGTTTCCTTCTTGCTCAAACACGCTTTTTACGATCGTGGCTCGGTAGAGATAGACCGGACGGGCAACCGGGTCCTCAATAAACCCGATTATACAAGAACTCGCCGGTCGTCGTGTGTCTACATCCATCACCACATGCGCATTGGTAAGGACGTAATTGGCGGTATTGTTAATCACGGTTCCCGAGCCCTGTCGGTCGTCACATTGCACAAAAACAACGGCTTGAAGAATGTTGCGAGGAATTTCTGCGGCTTCTAGAGGAAGAGAATAGATCAGGCTCTGCGCAAGCAGGATCCCGAGGCAAAGAAAGAGCTTTTTCATCCTTGTATCGTACGTCGGCTGCTAAAAAAAGAGCAATGTCTCATCCACAGGTCGTCGCTTAAGCGGTGTGGTATTGTTCCGCCATGTCATTACGAAAAGAAGTGGTCCTCGATATCGAGACACGAAATACCTTTCAAGATGTGGGGGCTTATAATCCGTCGCTCCTCGAAGTTTCATTAGTTGGCGTCTATTTTTATGAGACGGATACCTTTGAGTCCTTCCTAAAGGAGGACCTGCCCAAACTTTGGCCACGGCTAGAACGCGCGGATCGTATCATTGGCTATAATCTCATTGGATTCGACTATCCTTGCCTGCAGACCTCCTATACTGGCGACATGATGAAATTGCCGACGGTTGATCTCTTGGTCGAAATCGAAAAGAAGCTCGGATTTCGTATCAAGCTCGATGATGTGGCTCAGGCGACCCTTGGAGTAGGGAAGAGCGGTCATGGGCTCATGGCCGTAGAATATTGGCGTAAAGGGGAAATTGATAAACTAAAGGAGTATTGTCTCCAGGACGTTCGGGTGACGCGTGATGTGTACGAGCATGCGTTGAATCAGGGAGAGGTTTCCTATAATGATCGAAAAGGACAAAAGCAGACGATTCCACTTCCGATTGACCCTGTCCAAGCCGTCGAAAAACCGGCCATCAATCTCTCGCTTGGGCTCTAGGGAGGTCGTGAAACAAAAAAACGAATCAGTCCGTTTTTTTGTTTGTTATCTGAGAACTAAATTTCTTCTTCCGGTTCTTCGGGATCACCGCCGCTGCCAAACTCCATTTCGTGAAGTTCTTTTTCGGCACGATTCAGCGCTTTGATTCCATCTTCATCTTCTAATCCGTCACTCACTTCTTCAACGACCGGCTTTGGTTCGTCATCCTCCTCTTCTTTTTTTGCAAGAACGAGAGGGTCTTCGCCTTCTTCTTCCTCGGCAGAGAGGGCGCCAGTACCGGCTTCCTCTTCGTCCTTGGCGTCTCCATCAAGTGTGGCTGGATCGATATCTGTATCGACATCCAGAACGTCCTCAAGCACGGGCTCTAACTCATCGATCGCTACGGCCTTGGCCGGAGGTTTCTTTTTTGAAGTTGGCATAGAATTTTCGCTACAAGGATGTAGGTGAGGTTTGAAGATATCACAAGATAAAAACGTCTGTGAATGTGGATAATTAAAAATGCGCAGACATTTGTCAAGAATCCACTCACCTTGTCGCGATGAGCCGATCCTGAGACAATAAGAATCTTCTATGGAAATCCTTCTCTTTGTGCTCTTGGTGGCCGCGCTTGGAGTCATCATTTTTCTCTTACGTTCTCATACAAAACGAGTTCAAGAACCAGCTCTTGATCCTCAATTCATTATTGCCCTGCAACAAAAACTAGATCTCTTACAGCATGATATGAAGGGCTCAATGTTTGAATCGCTGAAGAATCAGCAGCAATCACATGCGAGTATGACAACCACGGTTCGTGATGTGACAGAGCGGCTAGTCAAGATCGAAGAGACGAATAAACAGATCCTCTCTTTTTCGGGGAACCTTGAGAACCTCCAACGCATCCTCAGTAATCCCAAGCAACGTGGCATTTTGGGAGAGTACTACCTTGAGACGTTGCTTCGGAATATTTTTTCCCCTGAGCAGTATCAGATGCAGTACAAATTTAAAGATGGACTAATTGTCGATGCGGCCGTCTTCGTCCGTGAGCAGATCATTCCGGTGGACTCGAAGTTCAGCTTAGAGAACTATAACCGTCTCATGGAGGAGATATCGACAGAGGAGCGTTTGCGCCTTGAAAAGGTTTTTTTGAACGATCTCAAACAACGTATTCTCGAAACGTCCAAGTATATTCGCCCTCAAGAGGGGACAATGGAATTTGCTTTTATGTTTATCCCGCATGAAGCGATCTACTATGATCTTCTCATGAATAAGATTGGAACCACGACCGAAGATAATGAAAACCTGCTCCAACGTGCTGCGGCTAAATATCATGTCATTATCGTTTCTCCAACCTCCTTCTCCGCCTACCTCCAAACGGTGCTACAGGGTCTAAATGCGCTTAAGATCGAAGAGCAGGCCAAAGAGATCCGTTCACGTGTCATGGATCTCAGCCGTCATTTAAACGTCTACCAACAATATTTTAGCAATGTTGGGAAACATTTAGGAACGGCCGTGAATCAATATAATCTCGCTTCAAAAGAATTCGCCAAAGTTGACAAAGACGTGACCCGCATCAGTGGCCAAAGTATCGAGTATCAGGCGCTTGCGCTAGATCGACCTTCTTCTGATGAGTAGATGCTCTATTGCGGCTTGGAAGATTGCAGCTCCGTTCTCGGCAGCGGCCGCTATGGTGATGCTTCTCATCGAGTTCGCTGTTCTCGTAATCCAGATCGTCCCTCTCTCTCAGATCGCTTTTCAGGGTGTTATTCCTCCTCATCGCGTTGCGATCGTGCTCGGTGCAAGCGTGAAGACACCGACGGAGCCTTCAGATGCGCTCGATGATCGATTGAAGACAGCGATTGAGCTTTATCAAGCCGGTCAGATACAGCAAATTCTTCTAACGGGGGACGGAGGAGCATTTCGGAGTAATGAAATTAAGGTCATGAAGCAGGTGCTTTTGACAGCCGGGATCCCTGATCGAGCTGTCTCAACAGACGAAGAGGGGTTCCGCACCTATGAAAGCTGTAAGCGTGCGCATGAGATCTTTGGAATTACAACGGCAATGGTTATTACACAGCGTTTTCATCTCGCCCGTTCTCTCTTTTTATGTGATTCCTTCGGCATTGAAGCCATTGGTGTCATTGCTGATAAACAGCCCTATCGAAGACGAGGATTTTTCGCCTTACGAGAACTTGGGGCGAGCGTGAAGGCAATAATAGATGTCTTTTTACTTGCTCCCAAACCTCCTGTTGAGGTTGATTGAGAGAAAGCAGAGGCTTACTTGTGTCTGCGGATACTCACGATGATGATACCGACTAGGCCGAGAATAAAAACAACCGCACCGCCAAGCAACGTATGACTGAGTGCTGATGGCGCGTTGTAAATCTGATCAAGAACAGACATAAAGAATAAGGTAAGTATAGAAGAAAAAGGGGAGGGGAGCAACGAGAACACTCTCCTTTTTTGTTATACGCAAACAAAATATAGTATTTTACGACGCAAGTACTCAAAAAAATTCAATGATTCCTAAGAGGGGAGGAAGGTTGACAGAAGCTCCCTGCTTTAGGTACAGATTTTTTTAAAATGTATTTGCGTCGTAAAATTATTCTGATCTAACAACAATGACGGAGGCTGGGGGATAGAGAGCTCTTTAGAAGCGGGTCATCTCAACCCATGAGTGAAGGTCTTGTACCATCATTGCATGCAAAGTTTGGCTTAACCCAGCTTAAATTTAGGATATCAAAGGTAGTACGATACCTGGGGTATGGTGTGTCGTACAATATATCTTATACGTCCCATTGACTTAAAAGAGCCTTACCTTAGGTAAATCATGTCTGGAACACGGACATCAATATATTGGTACGCCTGAGGACCTTTTCTTTGCTTCTGGGTGTCCCAAAAGGCTTTATAGGTCTGTAACTGTCGCTCGAGTGTCTCTGGTGGCTCTAACTCAAAATAAATCGGTGTTCCTTGTTCATTGATCAAAATAACCTTTGTGGACGTTGGGGTTTCAATCCGAAACTCTCGATAAGGCAATCTGAGCCTCTGTAAGTCCATGGTAAACCCAATAAAGCCTTTTAAACGGCTTGGTGTGAACACATCTTGAGTCGTGGTACTAAACTCCATTTTCTCAATCCGAATCAATGGTGGCTCATCTTGTGTCGCCACGCGTTTTCCATACACGCGCGTTAGCATCTGCTGACGTTCATCCTTATTTAAGGCGACATCAAGTTGGCCGTGAAGATCCACCCAGTAGAAAGATTGATTTTTATAGATAGTGAGTCGATGAGGATATTCTTTAATCTTGAGTCGTAAAATATGCCTTCCTTCTTTTTCAACCTGAACCTCTTCTAGATAGAATGCTTGCTTGAGTTCTTGAACCAATTCTTTGGGATCCACAAGCCAAAGGTGGCGTGACCCCCAAGGATGCCAGCCACGTTCTCGATCAAGAATGCGATACACTCCCCGCTCGATCTCGATGAGATCATTCATCTTTGCTCCCTCGATCTGTACTTCTTGAATCTCCAAGAGCTCGCTTTGTAAAATAATATAGAGCCAACCAATCAAGGCAACGATCGCGAGGAGCCAAAACATCTTTCTTGTTGTTTGAGGGGCGGTCCTCTCCCCTTCTCTCTGTTCACCGACAAGCATGCGAAAAGTATGACATAGTTTCGTTCTTTTCTAAAGATGAAGGGAGACCTGTTCCTTCTTAGTTTTGTGTGGAGAATTTCGAATTCTTGCGTCGTAAAATATAACTATCCGTTTCAGACAAAGTAGGTCATACTTTCTCTATATGCCCCTCTCTTCTTCTTTGATCTGGGCTGGGAAATACATCCTTCATCACACGGGGAAAACCCTTGGTTTATTACCACAGGAACGACCTCGGACCTACGAGATGTACTATGAAGTGAGTTTAAAAAATGATAGCGCCTTCTCTCAGTCTTGCAGCCTGATTTTGCCTGAACCGATCTCCCGTGAACGACAAGAACTCCTGTCCCCTGTTGATCTTACCCCGCTCGCGACAGTCCATCACCTCGAGCATCGTTTTGGGAATAAGTTTATTGTTTGGAATCTTGATTTCGCTCCTCAAGAAGAGAAGGGGGTAGAGGAGCGTGTCACCGCAGAAATAAAACCAATCGATACCCGTCACTTGAGAAGCTCAAATCAGATGGTTCATGATTATGACGATCAAGAATCACAGGCACGTTACTTACAGACTTCACCTCATCTCACTTTATCGGAAGAAGTGCGTAATAATCTTCTTGGCTCCGTGAAACCAGACATAACCCCGGTCTCACTCCTCTTGGAACAAATCCAAGCAATTGTCTGCAAAACGCTTACATATGGAAATCCCATTCCGGGATTGTATCCCGCAGACAAAGCCGTAGAAGAACAGGTGGTTGATTGTGGCGGATTTTCAACCCTCTTTATCGCACTCTGCCAATCCTGCGGCATCCCTGCTCGGCTCATGTCCGGTTTTTGGACCGTACCAACCAAACACGCCATGCACGCTTGGGTTGAAGCCCTGCATCCATCAGGGGTCTGGATTCCCATCGACCCTTCCGTCTATTGGCTCCGAAATCAAAAGCGAAGTTGGCGTTCTGGAGAAGTTGGCCTTGTCGGGAGCGATCATGTCATTTACAGCACCGGTTGCGACTTCTCCATTGAACACGAGGGTAAAAAGATCGAGGTCGACCTCCTCCAAACACCGATTCTGCTGCAAAAAGATACAGATATCAAAATGAGTTACACCTTTACCTGTCAACGTGTATGAGACGGACCCTCTTTACAAGTCTCTCTCCTAACTTGGAATGGGATGATCTCTGGTGTGCCTTAACACAGCTTTTTAAGCCTTGGCGATGGCGACAAGGGCAGACCACGAAAACGCTTGAAGAGGAATTTCGGGTTCGATTTCCATCTCGATATGCATTTACGTTTGCCAGTGGCCGAACCTGTCTTTACGCCGTCCTTCAAGCCCTGAACCTAAGTCTTGAAGATGAAGTTCTCCTTCAAACCTATACTTGCGTTGCGGTCCCCAATCCCATTTTATGGGTCAAGGCGAAACCGGTATACGTTGATTGTGACCCAAAGACCCTGACTCTCTCCCTTGAGAACTTGCGTCGTAAAATTACGACTCGAAGCAAGGTCCTTATCATTCAACACACCTTTGGACACGCTGCTCATCTAAACGAACTCCTCGCGCTCGCTCGTGAACACCATCTTTTTGTGATCGAAGATTGCGCACATGCCCTTGGTGGGCGCTATGATGGTGAGCTCCTTGGATCGTTTGGTGATGCCAGTTTTTTTAGCTTTGGTCGCGACAAGGTTTTATCTTCCGTTTTTGGAGGCGTGCTCCTTGTGAAAGATGAAGAGCTCGCACGCAATATTCAGTCCTATCAAGACTCACTTCCATTCCCAAAAAGAGTCTGGGTGTTTCAACAACTCCTTCATCCCCTGCTCACGGGATTTGCGAAGGCAACCTATGATCTTGGACTTGGAAAAATCCTCCTTGCGTTCGGACGAAAGACACGTCTGATCTCACAACCGGTAGAACCACAAGAGAAGCAAGGACGGCCGCCAACGTTCGCTTACCGTCGTCTCTCTGGCGCTCTTGCTCCCCTTGCACTTCATCAAGTAACAAAACTTGAGCGCTTTCAAACACATCGTACCGAGCTTGCGAAGAAGTATACGGAAGCTCTACGAGGAAAAGCTTGCCTATTACCCGAACCCCTCGCCCAAAGCGCTCCCGCCTGGCTCCGGTATACGATCCAAACACCTCGCGCTGCGGAGATCCGTGCAGAAGCGAAACGAGCAGGAATCTATCTCGGCGATTGGTACACCACGGCGATCGCCCCTCAGGGCGTAGATTATTCGACGGTCTGCTATGATGGCTGTCCGACGGCAGAACGGATTGCTAAAGAAACAGTTAATCTTCCTACCGATATCCATATCACTTCTGAAGACGCCGATCGTATCATCCATTTTATCTCTCGTTTTGTATGAGTCTTTCTGTCCGCCTCTGCGAAGACCGACACTTCTGGGATACCTTCCTCGAAACCCACCCAGCCCCAACATTTCTGCAATCATGGGAATGGGCCATATTCAACCAAGAGCAAGGCTATCAGACTTTTCCGTTCGTGATCGCCAACGGGGAGACAATTCATGCCATCGCACTCGTCATTAAAATACCCGCGAAACGTGGAGCGCATCTTTTGTGTGCACACGGACCGGTCGTGGCCAAGCAGAAAGAGATGAAAGAGATCCTCCAGGTTTTAGGAACGCATCTGGAGACACTCGGGAAAGAAGAACAGTGCGACTTCATTCGCATCTGTCCTCTGATCAAAGATGGGATAGAGAGCGCCAACCTCTTTCGAGACCAAGGCTTTCGTCGCGCCCCCATTCATCAAGCCCCAGAACTCTCTTGGCTTCTCTCATTAGAACCGACAGAAGAGATGCTTTTAAAGAACATGCGAAAGGCGACCCGTTACACCATCAACCGCACCGAAAAAGACGAGATCGAAATCTCAAGCAATGATCACATCGAGGATCTCGACCGTTTTTGGAACGTCTATCAAGAAACCGCGGATCGTCAGAATTTCACTCCCTTCGCTAAAAGTTATCTTCTAAAAGAGTTTGAAACCTTCCGTACCCACGGACGAGTACGCTTCTTTTTTGCGAGTCATAAGGGTCAGACGATCTCGACCGCGATGATCCTCTTCTCCTCTCAAAGCGCCTTTTACCACCACGGCGCCTCCAGTCATGCGTTTTCAAAAATAAATGCCTCCTGCGCCGTTCAGTGGGAAGCGATTCGGGAAGCCAAACGCCGTGGCTGTAAATTCTATAATTTTTGGGGCATTGCTCCTCCGGACCAACCAAAACATCCCTGGACTGGCCTCAGCCTCTTCAAAATGGGCTTCGGTGGAGAAGCAGAAAGCTATCTTCATGCCCAAGATAAACCGCTCACAAAAAAATACTGGATCAATTGCCTCATCGAAACGATCCGAGCCTATAAACGTGGGTTTCATTATCCAGATCCGTTAAAGCTAAAATAAAAGACTCCTCTCTCTATGACGCATGATGAATTTATCGCGCACCTCGTGATCAAAGATAAAAAACAAGCTCGAACCTGGCTTTGGTACGCCCGCTCGAGCACCTGGGCATTCCTGTTTTTTTCGATCCTGAACGCGTTTATCATCGTCTTTCGACCGTCTGTCGTTGGAATTATGCTCGGAGCGATCCTGTTTATGGTAATGACGATTGTGTTTCTCTACACCGTCATCACGATCTGCTATCTCACGCAACGTCCTCTCTGGGAAGTGATCGTGAGCTGCTTCTTCCTTCCCCTTTCACTCTTCTTTCTGTATCCACGCCTGGTGAGACCTCTAAAGGTCGTCTTAGGGACGAGAGAACCTTATGACCTGCCTCAAGCAAATGAGGATATGAAGTCGCTCGCCTTACAGACCTGGATTGAACGTCCTTGGAAGCGTCTTTTGATCGCAACAGGGATCGTTGCCTTGATTATTACGTATGGGATGACCACGTCTTGGACATCGACTCCGTATTCTCCCAAAAGCCAAGAACGTTTTTCCTATCCAGATGATGGGTTCTCGATCGCTCTTCCTAAAGAGCCAACGGTGACCGTACAGACATCTCCTACGGGAGAAAAGCGGAATCAATATTACGTGAAAGGGGCGGGAGGGATTTCATACGCCATCTGGGTTCAAACCGTTACGACAGAACAAGTGAAAACAGAGGCTGAAAAGCGTGCTCGTATCAAAGAAGCCATGATGGCGTACGAAGGCCGTACCGATGGCGTGCGTCTTAAAGAATCTACAGAAATGTATTTTCAAAGTTTTCCCGCAACCCGCTTTACCCTAACCGATGAGAAATCCCCCTATGCCTACGGCATCGCGTTTGTCGCCTACAACCATTTCTATCATCTCATCATAAGCCTAAGCGATGACCAATCTTCCGCCCCGTTGATCGCAATCGAATTCTTTGATTCTTTCATCGCACGAGCGCCGTAGGAAGTTCCTAAACAAAAGAGCCCCTTATGGACTCTTTTGTTTTCACCTAGATCCGATCAAAGCCTGTAAACGGTCGTAAGACTTCTGGTACGAGGATTGATCCATCTTCTTGCTGATAGTTCTCCATAACGGCGATTAGGCCGCGTGAGAGGGCGATGGCTGTCCCATTCAAGGTGTGGAGATACTCGATCGTTCCATCTTTGTGACGAACGCGAATGTTGAGACGACGAGCTTGGTAATCAGTACAATTTGAGGCACTGGTAACCTCTCCCCAATCGCCCATCCCCTCTCCCTTCCCCCACATCCAGGCTTCGAGATCGTATTTACGATACGCCGGGCCACCTAAATCACCCGTACAAATATCAACGACACGAAACGGAACTCCAAGCTTCGTAAAGATACGCTCTTCGAGACGACGAAGCTCTTCGTGCATTGCTTCAGACTGAGAGGGGGAGGCAAAAACAAACAATTCTACCTTCGTAAATTGATGGACGCGGTAGAGACCGTAAGATTCACGACCGTAGGTTCCGGCTTCGCGACGGAAGCAATGCGACAACCCAACAAATTTAATGGGAAGTTGTTCTTCATTAATGATGTCATCTTTGAAATAGCCTCCGAGTGGAATCTCGGCGGTAGCGATGAGAGACGTATCCGTACCTTCGATGCTATAAATTTGCGCTTCTGGTCCACGAGGGTTATAGCCGGTACCGAGTAAGATATCATTCTTCGCGAGATCCGGGGTTGTCATCGGAATGAATCCTTCGGCAACCATCTCCTTCAGAACCCATTGGATCAGTGCCTGCTCGAGTAGCATGATCCTCCCTTTGAGAAAATAGAACTTTGCTCCTGCAACCTTTGTCCCCCGTTCAAAATCTATCATGTCCAAAT
>CAYHTN010000035.1:0-14350 GCA_964359565.1 uncultured Gammaproteobacteria bacterium | reverse complement strand
TGGCGCTGTTCGTGATGAGATGGTCAGGACGTTCGGCGGCTAGGTGGTCCCACTGGCGAAGATGATGAAGGTAGTAGGGAAGAATCTTTTTAATAATCCCAGGCTTTTTTAAGTTGTGCATGTATCCCAACCGTTCTTCCCAAAGAAAGCGATTAGGAGTGTGACAGTAACAAATATGAGTGGCGTACGGATCGACGAGGGCACCTTTCGCAAAATTTGATGAGGAGGAGATGACCACATCATAATCGGCGAGATCAAAAGATTCGATCCCATGAGGCATGAAGGGCAAATACCATTCGTAGTGCGATTGGGCGAATGGGAGGTTGTTTAAAGAAGAAGGAATGATGCGCGCCTTCCGGAAATCAGGGTGACTTCGCTCTGGGTCGTGAAAGAGCGTAAAAATAGGCGCGTCTGGATAGAGTTCGTGAAGCGCTAAAAGGACGCGTTCAGCACCGCCATCCTGCATCAAATAGTCGTGAATCAGAGCAATCCGCATGGATCATAAGGATATCAGCCGCGTTTTGAACCGGGCTAGGGTGTGCCTTGGGATAACTTTAATACGCCCCTTTATTTGCAAGGACGACAAACGGTGTTTTTAGCAAGATATAGACATCGAGCCAGAGGGACCAGTTTTCGATATACCAAACGTCTAGGCGAACCTCGTCTTCAAAATCTAAGTCACTTCGTCCAGAAATTTGCGCCATGCCGGTGATTCCTGGCTTGATCGCCAGAACCCGAAGGTGACGTGATTCGTATTTTGCCACTTCGCGTGGTTGATGGGGACGAGGGCCGACGATCGACATGTCGCCACGGAGGACGTTCAAAAATTGAGGGAGTTCATCGACGGACCAGCGACGGATGAATCGACCAAACGGGGTCACGCGCGGGTCGTCTCCGATTTTGTAGACTGGGCCTTGTTTCAAGCTTTTTTCTTTGATGAGTTGTTGTTCTTTCTCAATATTTTGTTTTAAGCTCTTTGTAAATTGTGGTCCGATACAATCTTTTTTCCACATGGAGCGAAGCTTGTAGACGCGAAATGGACGCGCGGATTCGCCAATCCGTTCGTTTTCAAAAATCACGGGTGCTCCATCTTGAATGAAAATAATAAGCGCCGACAGAAGCGTTAGTGGACTAGTCAGTACGAGTGCAACGGCCGCAACGATGATATCAAACAAGCGCTTCATGATCCGACCCCAGCCATCAAGTGGGGTGCGTTTTACTTCAATAATAGGCACGCCACCGGCGGTGGAGACATCGATGCGCGTAAAACGAGCGGCGAAAAGGTCGGCGAGATAGCGAAAAGTGAGATGATGTTCTTCGGCGATGTTGATGAGGTCAAGGGCTTTATTTTTTGCGAGTTCAGGATCGGCAAGAAGGACACCATCGACGTGGCGCTCATGCGCAAGACGAATCAGCTCCTCATGCGTATCGTTATTCCAAGTTCGGAACGTTTTGACGACGGTATAGCCTTCGACCGGATTATCACGATAAAACTTGATGAGATCACTCGCTACTTTGCTATGGCCAATCACCGCCACTCGTTGATGGCCAAATCCGGAACGGATAATGGCACGGCGGATGGCGCGTAAAATGGCACGGCCAATACTGGTAAAGACAATCGAAAGCGGCCAGACCGCAAGGACAAGAAAACGCGAAGCGGTCACTTCACGACGAAAAAAGAGAATCGCAATCACGACCATAATCGAGGCCGTACAACTCAGAATGATCCGACCAAATTGGTGCCAGGCTCGACGAGGTTTTAGAGAATAGAGACCCGCGATCGTAAATAGGATGACGCCAACAACCGCAAAACCGAAAGAAAGAAGGGCATATTGTGACGTCGGGATTTCTTGCAGAATTGGGCGAATTTCAAGAAAGGCCTTGGAGGTACGGAGGGTATAAGCCGTAAACGAAGCAGCCATGAAGGCGGCAAAATCGAGCGGAAGCAAAAGAGCGCTAAAGGTAAGATCGACGCGACGCATAAGATTGGTCTTAGTGTAACGGGATTTACAGGCTTCTCATAGAGACTCTTATCTTTTGCGACGCATAAAAGTATGGCACAATGAAGGACATGGCTCATCTTGCTACACATCTTCGAGAATTTTTGGAGTATCTTGAGCTCACAAAAGGACGTTCACAGCTCACGGTTCGTAACTACGAATTCTATCTTCGCCGTTTTATCGATTGGGCCGGCGACCCAAGTCCGGCAGATATTACCAGCGAAAAAATCCATCAATTTCGTCTCTTTTTGAATCGATTAGAAGATCCGTATCGAGGCACACTCAAGAAAAATACCCAAAACTACCATCTCATTGCGCTTCGTTCGTTTTTAAAATACCTCGCTCGTCATGACGTGAAGACGATGGCTCCAGAGAAGATTGAACTTGCAAAACAAGGTTCTCGGGAGGTTTCTTTTTTGGAAGCCAAAGATTTGCAGCGCCTCCTTGAAGCACCAAATAACGTCGATGCAGCTCCGATTATTCAGCTTCGTGATCGTTCCATCTTAGAGCTCTTCTTTTCAACCGGAATGCGTGTCTCTGAGCTTGCGAACATGCGCAAAGACCAACTGAATCTTGAACGCGAAGAATTTTCGGTGCGCGGAAAGGGCGATAAGATTCGCATCGTTTTTCTCTCTCGCCAAGCGCGCCAAGCTTTACGGGTGTATCTCGATCTTCGCAAAGACGATTCGCCCTATCTCTTCATCCGTCACGATCGTGGCCGTGGATCAAAACAAGATGATGAAGTCGGACCACTCACGCCACGCTCAATCGAGCGTTTAGTACATCATTACGCTGTTGCTGCAGGTATTCCAAAAAGAATTTCGCCGCATACGTTGCGTCACTCTTTTGCGACGGATCTCCTCATGAACGGAGCGGATATTCGAAGCGTACAATCATTACTCGGGCACTCTTCGATCACGACGACGCAGATTTATACGCACATCACCAATCAGCAATTGAAAGACGTGTTTCAGGCCTTTCATGGCAAGCAACAGGATGAAGTGAGTGAAGAAAAAGGGAAGAAAGATGAGGAGAAATAATAGGATTATTGAACCACAAATTTATTCCTTTACGTCATCCTCGCACGAATGTGCGGGGATCCAGGATCAGACAAAAAGGATATCGTCGATATTCTTGAGCTTAATTTACGCTGGATCCCCGTGCGATGCACGAGGATGACGTAGTAAAGAGTCTGGATGTAAAGGTATTTTTAGAATTCTCTTATAAAAAAAGAGGCTTCAGCACGAGTCGGTGGTGAAGCGGAGGGAGAGGCCCCGCGGTGAGCGGGGTTGGGGGAGTGTTCCTGTAGAAGGGGTGATGGCCGTGGCCTAGTCGCCGGCGCTGAGCGCCCAGCGCACGTGGTACTGCGGATGCTCGTGCGCGACGCGGTCCACGTGGGCCTCGTAGGCTGCATCTTCTGCTCGCGAATCCCGAATGTATCCCTTGATCGTGACCACAATCGATCCGCCTTCGGCGACCGCCCCAAAGGCGAGCAGCGCAAGCAGGGCGAAGAGGTTGATGTCGTTTCGCACGGTGAGATTCCTTTCGGGCGGTCAGTCGACCAGGGTGGCGAGCATGCCCGGGTGGGCCCGCTCGACTCGCTCGAGGTGGGCCTTGTGGGCCCTTCCTGGCTCTTGCCAGCCCCGAAGGGCGGCGGACAGACGGCTGATGGTGCCGGCAGGCGCCTGCTTGGCGTACTGCACGGCAGTCCTCGTCTGGGGACTCGTGAGCGCCCAGACGAAAAGAAGCGCAGCCACCAACACAATGTCTTTATTCATCATGGACCAACCCTTTCTGATTCCCGGTGATCGATCACTGGGAATGGAACATTCAATCATAGATATCTCTCTCTGTCCATCCCACGAAATTTTTTTTGGATACAAGGGCCCTCGGATCGAAGATTCCTTCGAAGTGAGAAGGGAGGGAGATGGTTTATCAAACGATCAACGTTGACGTTGTTGTAAGAAAATCGTTCGAATCACTTCTTCGAGGGGCATTGCTTCGACGGAGAAGTCCGTAACAGGAAAGTCAGAGAGGAGCTGTTTCGTTGTTCCGAGGACCTCTTCTTGAGGGACTTCAAGGACGACCCCCGTATCTGTAAATGCATTGATGGTTCCAAAGCTCTCTAGTCGCTTTTTCGGAATCCGTTGATTAAAACGTACGCGTATTAGTTTATGTTTCTCGACGGCATGATTTAGTTCTTCAAGCGCGCCATCATAAAAAAGCTTGCCATGATCGATCAAAATGACACGATCGCATAAGGCTTGGACATCAGCCATCGTGTGCGACGTGAGTAAGATCGTTGTCTTTGAGCGCTTGTTCCAGGCGCGTAAAAAATCACGGACGGCTTTCTGCGAAACGACATCAAGACCAATCGTGGGTTCGTCTAAGAAGAGGACGCGAGGCTCGTGAAGGAGAGCATTGATGAGTTCGCACTTCATGCGTTCGCCAAGTGAAAGCGTGCGTACCGGTGCATCTAAGAGATGTCCGATCTCAAGCAGATGAGAAAGTTCTTCTACTCGCTCTGTGAAGGCATGGTCGGGGATATCGTATACTTCTTTGTTTAATAAAAATGTTTCTTTGGCAGGAAGATCCCACCAGAGCTGATTTTTGCCTCCAAGAACGATGGAGAATTTTCGTTGAAAATCCGATTCTCGTTTCCAAGGAGTGTAACCAAGTACGGTCGCTTGTCCGCTTGAGGGCCACATCACGCCAGAAAGTATTTTTAACGTCGTTGTTTTTCCCGCGCCATTTGGTCCAAGGAAACCAACGATCTCACCTTCTTCAATCGTAAAGGAAAGATCGCGAACCGCTTCGACTTCTTTGTACGTGCGTTTGAACAGGCTTTGAAGGGTTCCCTTTAGCCCTGCTCCTTTTTGGAGTTGGCGAAACGACTTCGAAAGATGTTGGACGTCGATGAGAGGCATATTAGGAGCTGGCAGAAGTATAGCGCGAAAGACCCGTCTTCCAGAGATGGCGGACGAAGAGACCGAGAAGAAGGGTAAAGACAACGCTCACAATTACAAGATCGGCACTCAATCGACCCATCAGCGCTTTTGCCGGAAACGCGACGATCATGAAGAAGGGTAGGATGAATGTCATTGACCATTGAAACGCGCGGGGAAAGATCTCCATCGGGAAACGAGAAATATAGCTCAAATCACGATAGAGCCAGACGCCGTTTTCGATCTCCGGCGTCCAAAAGGCTAGGGTCGCAATCAAGATATTGAGAAGGAGCGCTAATAACATTCCAATCACAAGACAGAAGAGCGTAAGAATCCAGGCACTCAGAGAAGGTGAGTAGGGGAGAAGATGAACGGCATACCAGAGGAAACCAACGCTGAGAGGGACCGTTGTCAGATCGAAAAAATCAAAGATACAAAAGGTCGACCAAAAGAAGGGAGAAACCGGTCGAGACAGAGTGAAATCAAACTCACCACTGCGGACCTGTCGGGGCAAGATCGTGAGTCCGCGATAGATGAGTTGTAGCGTGTTATCGACGACGTTCATCATGGCGAAGAAGAGAAGGACCTCGCCGGTTGTATATCCGGCATAGCCTTGATTCTTACCGATCAAGGCAAACGCAAAGGCGAAGAAAAAACACATTCGCAATAATTTGCTGAAGACATAGGAAATAAATTCCAATCGAGACGCGGAATTCACTGCGAACGATAAGCTCACGAGACGCCACCAGATTCGGGCGTAGCGTTTCATAGATGCGCTAGCGACCATAGGCTTCGTAGGTTTTAACACCTCGTCTCCAGATAAAAGCAAGACCGATCAGGCTGACCAGAATCCAAAGCCATTGAACCGACAGTAATCGAAGAAAGTCGTGAGAAGTGAGTGGATGAATCCAGGCTTTGATCGGCCCATAGAGGAGAAAAGAAAACGGAAGGTTCACTAACGCGTTCTTTATGATTTCTGGGAAAATATCAAGAGGAATATAGGCTCCAGACAATAGCTGAACCAAAACGGTGATCATCCAGCGCGGGCCATGGGCACGAGGCATCCAGAAAGAAAAAGACGCGCCGATAAAGTCTAGGATCTGCACAAAAATGATAGAACCGATCAACAACGTTCCGCACTGGATCCAGCCCCGGACATCTGTTTGGAAAAAGAATGTTTGTCCACGAAATAAAAATAGCATGGCACCAAGAGCAAAGACTCCCGCAACGCCAAGGATGAAACGGCTCGCAAACATCCGAGCGCTCCAATAGCCAAAGTATGAAAGTGGTCGCAAGAGATAATTTGTAAACTCACCCTCGGTAATTTCTGCCGCCATTTGATGCATGCCATAAGCAAATAGGGGAGCAGAACAGAGTGCACCTAGGAGGATGTAGCTCAAAAGTTGATCTTGACTGTAATGACCAATTCCGGTTGGGAGTGCACGATAGACAAAAATAAGTGTCCCGAAGACCACAAACTCACGGACGCGACCAAGAACGAAGTTTAATCGATAGAGAAGCTCACGGCTGAGAGCGAGATGAAAACCGCGACGCCAGGCGCCAAGCTGGGACATCGTGAAAGTATAACACTCCTCTCGGGGAGTGGGCATGGAATCGTCTTTGTGGCATCCTACATTCAATGATGCCTTCTGCAGAATATCGCGCGCTCGTGCGTGAACGTTTTCTTCATGAAAAAGTTCGTGGTCTCCTCATCACGCAGGGATGGATGATGTTTCAATCCCTCGCTTTTATTGGGATTGCTGTTTTTTCGTTGATTTTGGCTACCGGAGGTCTTGTCCAGGTGGCCCGTTGGTTTACGTTCATGCAGGGAATTGAGTTACCCTGGCCTGCGGCCTCCTTTGGGTTTTCAGAGTTCGCGAATGCCTCTGCTTCGATGCCAAGCCCGCGGGTCCTTGAGGCACTGTCGAAATTCCCACTTTGGGGTATTAAGGATGCAACGGTCACGGCTCTGGTCGTCATGGTCGTCATCCTCGTATTTCGTCTTTGGAAAGGCTTCCGTCTTTGGCGTGATGTCCGGACGATCAAACAAACAATCAGAGAGCTTGATCAAGAACTGGAAACCCTCCGTCAGTCTGCCGATGATGACGAGCGTTGACCCCTCAGAGCCTCGTACGCTATCCTCGGGCCACGTCCTGTCCCTGTCGTACAATGGATAGTACAGCAGCCTTCTAAGCTGCGAATGATGGTTCGATTCCATCCGGGGACACCATCGAGCTCAGCTCGACAACGTAAAGGCCGTGATGCAGAAGCACACGGCTTTTGCATTCTACGGCCCACGTGGTGCAACTATAATGAGGGGCTTTCTCTTTTAAACATAAAAAAGAACGCCGTTGATCAGAAGAAGATCAACGGCAGAAAGTCAGGAGTGTTTGAGCGAAGCTTCTTCGGCGATCAGGAACTCCTTCACGCGTTGGGCCATGGGCGTGTGAACGCCGATCAGGCTCCAGTCGCACTGTCTCCGATACCGCGGCGGCGGTCGGTACAGGCGGATGTAGTCGAAGCGATGAAGCGCTCCGTCCGCACCTCGGACCGCGCCGTGTTCAGGCAGGAAGGCCGAGAAGCGATAGCCTTCCTGGCGCAGGCTCGTGATGATAGCGGCTGCTTCGGGCCAGTTGGCGGGAACATCCACGATCTCTGCGCCGACATCGTCACGTGTCGCCACGGGTTCGTGGATGGTCGGTCCAGGGAATGGGTGGCTCCCGAGAGCGGCGCCGTTCAGCGGGGGATCGGCTCCCAGCAGTTCCGTGACGAGCGCTTCGTAATCCGACGGCAGGTGCCGCCGATGGGCCGTGAAGCGCGCGTCGGCGTGTCCGCTCACGCTCCGCCTCGCCACGATCACCATGCTCGCAGGTTGTGCGCCGTGATGATCCAGGCTGATCTCCGGGTATTTGAGGGCTGAGATACCCCAGACGGCGAAACCGTGGTGATCGAAGATGCGCTGTGAGGCGAGTTCGTTGCCCCAGCAGACGGGCTCCGAGAAGGCGATGTGCATGTCGCCTCGATCCGCATTTGCCGCTTCTTCACACAGGAGCGAAAGAGCGTTCCCGATGCCATGCCGACGATGGCTCGGAGCGACGACATAGCCTCCGAGCTCATGCACGAGGGGATACGCTGCGTGCCCGTTCATTGCATCGAGCCAGCGCGTACGAGCGAATCCGACGATACGGTTGGTCGCGTGGTCAGCTGCGACGTAGCAGTAGGTGCCCTCCGGCAGGACCGTGGCGACCTTGTACGGATAGGCGTCGCCGTAGGCGCCTTTGAACAGGGCGTTGACGTCGTTCGCGTCACTCGCCTGAAACGGGCGGAGCAGAATTGCTCCATCGAGCATGGTCCGAACTTTCACGATGAGACCTCCTGAGTGGTGGAGAAGAGTGTTTTCGTCCCCCGTCACGAGAGAAATAAATTTCTCTCGTCGCGAAGAACGAAAACAAAAACGCCCCGTAAGACGGTGGCGCTTTTGCAAAGAGCACTTAAAGACTCTTTATTGGGCCACCGCACGAGACGTAAAGAAAAAACCAAACGAGGTCGCTTGTGGCGCTCGGAGGGCGTTTCTCGATCCGTGAGTGGTCATAGTTCTTTCTTACGCTACTTAGAAATACGGTGAACGTCAAGCGAGAATGTAATAGAGTCAGTAATTCTTTAGTACTACCGACTCATTTATTCAAATTGAACTTGGCCGATAGGCGCCTTTTGGGTCACGATCTTGGTTGTTGAGCTATCAGTCGCAATTTCTAAACGGACGTTGTAGCGATAATCGAGACTTTGGAACGAGTAGAGTTTGACGGAGCCTTGATCACTAAAGAGGTGAAGGTCTCGGGTGTTGTCATCGTAATTTTGATTGATCCAGGTCACGACTTCTGAGGTTGAAGAACTGGTCATCTGGCCAAGCGTAGGAATGCCATTTTGAATATTGGCCGCATAGGTTTGTGCGCCTGGATATTGAAGGATATCTGCCGGAAAGTCAGAAGGAATCGGAACAAAGGGGAGAGTAGCCGTTTCTGAGGACGATCGAATACAGCCGGTACCAAGGAGAACGATGACGCTACTCAGAGCGACGGCACGCGCAAACGCGGGGATCATAGGAACTCACTATAACCCGGGGAATGTGTGCGTCAAGCACACGATACATTCTTTTATGTTGACAGGTCGTTCCATCCTTCCTACCGTAGCACTATATGTTTTCAATTCTTTCTATTCTCATTTGGCCAGTCCTTATTATCTTGTTCATCTCGATTCGTCAGGTGAACCAGTATGAGCGTGGAGTCCGTTTCTCCTTTGGGAAATTCAGCGGCATCGTTCAACCAGGCTGGCGTATCGTCCTTCCTGTCGTCCAAGGCATGACCAAAGTCGATATTCGTACGAAAGCGGTCGAAGTCCCGTATCAAGATGCTATTACGAAGGATAACGTGTCTTGTAAGATCAACGCTGTGATCTACTACCACGTGGTTGATGCCGCTCGTTCCGTGGTTGAGGTCGAAAATGTCTGGATTGCCGCCTCGCAACTTGCTCAAACGACGATGCGTAATGTGGTGGGAGAGCTGACCCTCGATGAGCTTCTCTCTGAACGTGACCAAGCTTCAAAACGTATCCGTGAATTGCTAGCCACGCATACGGCCAACTGGGGCATCGAAGTTCAAGGGGTAGAGCTGAAAGACATCGCTCTTCCAGAAAATATGCAACGGACGATCGCGAAACAAGCCGAAGCAGAACGCGAACGTCGCGCCGTTATTATTAGCTCCGAAGGAGAAATCGCCGCCGCCGAAAATCTTCGTAAGGCCGCCGAAATCCTTTCTTCCAATCCAGGCGCTCTGCATTTGCGTACCTTGAATTCCATTAATGATATCTCAAGCGATCAATCGAATACGGTGGTATTCGCCGTTCCGCTTGAAGTCTTGCGTGCATTTGAGAGCTTTACCAAGATGGTGAGTAAATAAGCGTAGAAAAAAATCCCCCGTCGCGCCATGCTTCGGGGGATTTTTTATTAGCTTCGCAAACGAAACGGGTTGTAGCTAATGGAGCGATCAAACGTATCAATCTGTTCCGCGGATTTTAATTTACGCACGATAAGATACGTTAGAGGAGTCGCAAGAACTTCATAGGCAACTTTTAACACGTACCCAGATAGCATGGTCACAAAGAGATTATGCCAAGAAAAAATACCGGCGAACGCAATCATCACGAAAAGAAATGAATCCACCCCTTCTCCCACGAGGGTTGATCCGATCGTGCGAACCCATAAATGCTTGCCCTGCATTCGTACTTTAAGTTGAGAAAGAACAAACGAGTTCGCAAATTCCCCAACGAGATAGGCGATGATCGATGCGGCTACAATGCGAGGGACAGCTCCAAGGATTGCCTCGTAGGCTGTTTGATGAGGCCAGAACGGCGCAGCGGGTAAATATTGAACCAAGGTGTAGCACAGACACATAAAAATCTGCGCCGCGAATCCTGCCCAGATGATCGGTCGTGAACCACGATAGCCGTAGACTTCGGTGAGAATATCTCCAAAGATGTAACTGAGAGGAAAGATGATGATACCACCAGCAACGCTAAAGGATCCTAACTGCAGAATCTTGGCAGAGACGGTGTTCGTAACAAGAAGAAGGACAACGAAGAAAATACCAATCGGAAAATAATAACGATAAGAGGACATAGAGAGGGCGAAGAAGAATATATTCCATATTGATCGTTTAAAGGCAAAAGAGGCAAAAGTTTGTTATTTTGATTAAAATAGACGATAGTAAACAGATCAATATGAAACTTACGAGCAAAGAGGCGACGATTCTTGCGTGTGTAGAGCTCCACGCCAATGATCCGATTAGTACCTGTCAAAAGCAAACGGGTTACCGTGAACATGCCATTCGTTATGTACTGCAGAAGCTCGAAGATCAAGGCGCGATCCGGAAAGTTCCGTTCGTCGATATGTATCCGCTGGGATACCAAGACTTTGGGCTGTATTTCTCACTCGCCTCGTTGCAATCAAAGGCGAAAACGGATCTCTTACGCATCCTTTCTCACTCGCCATTTATTACGCTCTTGCTCGAGCTCGGTGGTGACTATCAGTACTGTGCGGGGATGTATGTAAAACACATCTCTGAATTCATGGATATTCTCGATCGTTTAAGCGAACAAGCACCTCAGCTTTTTTTCGATAAATCATTTACGATGCGTGTCTCCATGACGCGTTTTCGACGTAAATACCTTTGTCCTGATCTCCCAATCGAGACAATGTCATTTGGAGAAAATAAAGAACAGGTAAATATTGATACGCTTGATGAAAAGATACTGTTTGGTCTTAGCAAGCATGGATCTTGTTCGCAGCGTGAGCTGGCAACGAAGACCGGCGTTCCATTTTCAACCCTGCATTATCACTTGAGCGAGCTTACCAGAAAGCAGATTTTCCGTGGGATGACGTATGCGATTACCCCGAGTGCAATCGGAATGCAGGCATTTCAGATTCTTATCTATGCCAAAGGATTACGGCATCGTTTTCAGGAGGAGCTTTTTGCCTTTGTTCGTGATGATCCAAGAGGGGTCTATTTCGTTCGTTGCATCGGGGCTTGGGATTTTGAAATTGGCGTCGAAGTTGAGCTAGCAGAATAAGTGACCGGATTTGCCCAGAGTCTCTACGAGCAACTAGGGAACGATATTTCGGGTTTAAAAATTCTTCCCGTCTTTGCTTTTTTAAAGTACGCTTTCTTTCGGCCTTCTCACGATTTTTTGAAGCAAGATCGATAGCTTGCCAAAGCACCCATTTCGGGTTATAACGTGGCCACGAAATCACCATGGTGGCTATGGTGTAATGGCAACACAGCAGGTTGTGGTCCTGTTATCGTGGGTTCGATCCCCACTAGCCACCCCATCGAGAATAGACCTCCGCAAAAGCGGGGGTTTTCTCGTCTATAGAGGCATTTTTGAGGAGTTCTAACCGTTCAATATCGATTTTGATACTTTCCAACTCGTTAGAAATAGGGACGATCCATTCCTTTTGTTCGAGGGTCAATCCCATGCTCTTCAGAACGTAGCTCGAACCAATAGCATTGAAGATTTCCCGCTTTGTTTTCAGGTCTCCCGCTTTGAAGATCGCATAAGCGTTGGTCGCAAAATGGAATGCTCGTTCCGTAAGTTCTAACCATTGTGCTGCACGATCATGCGTCTCGTTCAGACGTTGTTGTGTCTTGGTCAGTTCTTTTTGTAAGGTGTCTCGTTCGCGCGAGAAGGTTGCATCATCAATTAGGTCACGATAACGCATCTTCGTCAGGTTATCGAGCTGACGCTGAGTCTCGTTATAGGTATTTTGAAGCATGGCGCGAGCTTGCGTACGCGTCTCAATCTCGTTGTCGTTATTCCGTCGCAATTTTGAGAGAGCGAAGTCACGAAACTCAGGATCAATTGTAAACTTGAGCAACTCTTTTTCGATCTGTTCTTCTATCGCATCTTTGGTAATGGCTGGTTCGTGACATTCAAGTTTTGGCTTTCTGCGTCGTGAGCAGCGGTAATAGACATAGTTGCCTGTGTTTTTGGTTGTTTTATAGTACTTGTTCTTTTCTTCAGCGGTAACGAAACAACCACAAGTGCCGCAATGGATAATGCCCGTGAAAGAAAACTCACGAACTTGTGGCTTGGACTTGCTTTTGTTGCCGAGCAGAACTTGTACGCGGTCGAACTCATCGAGAGTTACCATCGGTTCGTGTGCGCCTTGGTACTCCTTTCCGCTGTAACAAACGATTCCACAATAGAACTTGTTGTTGAACATCTTGTAGATCATGCTGTCCGCCAGTGATTTCCCACCAGAACGATGACGCTTTGCCGTCAGAAACCCCCAATCATTGTTTGCGATCTCAATGATCTTGGTTGGATTATAGTTTCCGGTGAGCATTAAATCCCACATCTTTCGTACCAAATGGAATCGTTCAGGGTCTTTGATAATGGTTTTATTCAAGACATCGTTCAAATAACCTGTCGGAGCCCGCGCAGGAAGCCAGCCTTTTGAAACCTTGCTATCTAATCCACGCAAAGTATTCTTGCGAAGATCGATGATGAACTGATTGGCCATGCCACTTTCAACGCTGAACAGAAGGACGTTGTCGGATGTTTGGTATTCTCGGTCAACAGTACGGATAGACTTAATGATTCCGTCTTGGAGCATCATCTGCAATCGACCGCTGTCAACGGGATTTCGGGATAAGCGGTTGATCTGCCAACACAGGATTCCGTCCGCTTCTCCTGCTTCAATACGGTCAAGCATTTCGTCGAATACAGGACGCGCATTAGGCCGTTTAGCGCTTTTTGATTCGGTGAGAGTTTCAACGACGTTTAGCTTCAAAAACCCTGTGAGGTCTTTCAAGCGATCAACTTGGTCGTCGATAGATTGAACTTGGCGATCTTCGCTCTCGCTGCTCTTTCTGGCATACACAAAGTAGCGGAAGTTGTTTTGGGGAGTGGTCATATAGGGTCAGGTTTGATGTATCGATTGCTATGCGAAAAGGACGGCTCTGGTTGACCCAACTCCACAAACACAAGAGTGTTGCTTTGCTGGCAGAGCCGCCCTTTTCGGGTAGCAAAAACAGTAAAACACTCTTATTATGCACGTGGATTGGGTCAACAGCGTCATAATAGCTTAATCGATTGCATCTGTGAAAGGTTGATGAATGAATAGGATTTCAGAACTCCTTCCCGAACGTCTTCTGGAGTTCCGCATAATAAATCTCAATGCGTTGTTTATCCGGCTGGATCACCTCCATGTCTATAACAAAGCAGGTCTGCGGAACGTCCATGAAGTAGTGGCAGTCGTGGAACGTGTACGCCTCGCATACGTACCTTTCTTTAATGATATGCAGCATGTCGTTCAGCAGGTGGAAATCTCTCCGTATGGTGTCGAGATAGCCCTGCATCTTGTATGTCAGGTCGATGTCGTAGATCGCGGATAGGCGTTTGAAGATGTCCTCGAAACCCAACAGGATGCTGTACTGACGGATCAGTTCTCCTTGATGAATGAGCTCCAAAAGAAAACCCACGGGTACCAGTGCCTCTGCTTGTTTCTTGTAATCTTCGATGAATCCCATCGAGCCCTCAAGGCGGTAGAGGCTTTTGCCTAATACCGTCTGCCGTTCGCGTTTGACGCCAAAAATCTCATCGGTGATCGTCCGTACTTCGAGCCTTCCGTCGTCTATCATTTGCTTTGTCTCTAGCTCGGCTTTCGTTCTTGCTGCGAGCCAGCGCTTAAAGATTTCCTTATGCGGAACGCTTGTATCTTCTTCATTCACCGTTCCTGTTCTATCGCTCAAGAACAAAGGCTTGTACTCGTCCAATAGCCCTTCATCAAGGTATCGGCGTGCAGCCTGTTTTATCAGCGTGCCAATTTCCGTTTCTCTTTCCGCTGCG
>CAYHTN010000034.1:0-14611 GCA_964359565.1 uncultured Gammaproteobacteria bacterium | reverse complement strand
TCGCTCTATGTCTTATTCTTTCTTTTCTGATTTCTGAAGGGAATCTGAGGGGAGGGGTCTGGAAGGGGTTTGGGGGTGGGGAGAGGAGGGGCACGGAGGGAAACAGACAAAGAACAAAGGAAACCAAAACGACTGGATACCGCAGAACCCAAACACACAAGACTCCACCAAACTTTAATAAAAAAACAACGCACCCGAAGTAGGCTCCAAGCAAGAAAGCTGGTGCGCTGCTACGGGTGTGTAAGCAAGAAAGATCATCGATCAGTCGTGACCGTGTACCCAGGTCGAGAGACTACGGTCAGCCTGTTCCAGGGCTTCGGCGACCAGCAGTTCGCTTGATGCGATGCCATAGATCGCACGAGGCAAGTCTTCGCATCGCATTCCCATCAGTTCCGAATCGTTACGGTACAGATCGAGACTGGCTTTGAGACAGGCCCATGAATGGCGTCGCTCGTACTTATGCGGGATCGAAGCCCACTCGTGCGGACGACCGAAGGGGAGAAGATACGGCATGCCCGTGTTCACCATCTCGTTCACGGTACGCCCCGAAAGCGGCGCACCAGGCATGAAATCGCGTTCGCAGATTTCATCCACGACCTCACGGTACGTACGTACCGCGTGTACCGTGCACCCCTTCTTCTTGAGACGCTCGATCCCGTCTTGAATGGCGACGCCTGCATAGGCGTGTACGATGCGGATGCCACGCTCCGCAAAGAGGTCGATCAGACGTTCGAAGAGTGCTCCGCTGAAGATCACATCGTCCACGAAGGCCGCCTCTCCCTTCTTCAGCCAGCGAGCTGCATCCTCGACGATTTCCCGGAGATCCATGGGACGACCCGTGGTAGTGCCGTAGCCTGCGTCCCATCCATTACGGCCGACCATTCGACTGACATCGTATTCGTACACCAGATTGTCCGAGTACACCTTGTCGAAGCTCACGAGCGGAAGACCATCGTGCTTCGCACGCAGGAATTCCATCCCTTCCTGCAACTCGTCTTCCGGCACCCAGTCGCAAGAACCGAACCCGAAACACTCTTCCAGCGACCTCCGGACCTGCTGGCGGAAGTTGAAGAGACCACTCTTAGACAACTTCCTTCCTGCCCGACGTTCCCAGACGAGCCCCAGATCCGACGAAACGACATACGGCTTCTTCATGACTTCCTCCACGTTGAACAACTCTCTACAACCCTTGTAGAGAGGGAATGAATGCGTTGAAAAACATCGCAACCAGCCCCTTCCTACAAGGGAGTGGTATGATGCGATTTAGATGTAAGAAAATCTGAAGTCTTTTGTACGGCTTCTTGCACAACTTTTTTTATAGGTTGGCCACGTAGAATGCCTGCGACAACATAGGCAAAAAAAGTATCACCGGCACCTAACGTATCTGAAGTTCGGATCACTTCTTTCGGAGCAACCTCAAATCGCCTGCCAGATACCCAATACATCACGCCTTTTGCTCCACGAGTCATGAGCAAGAGACGAGTCTTTTGTTCTTCGATAAAGGCTGGATCGATAAAACGACACTCGTCTTCCGTCGCTTTGAGACAAAATACTTGCTGTTTTAAAGAATCAGACAATCTCCATTTAAGTCCCTGCTGCTTTAAGAGTCTCACAAATCCTTGCACATCCATGAAGAGTCTTCCTGAATATTCCTCAACCCCCTCAAGGGAAATTTCGTCTTGGATGGTTGAAATCAGGAGATTGGGAGCTAGAATTGTTTTCCAATCAATAGGAAAGGTTGGGACATACACAACCGATCCGATTTCTTCTCCGCTTTGGATACGAATATCAACCCTTGCAGGTTCCGAAGGAGTAAGAGCAGTAAATGGAATATTCTCCCTCTCCAAAACTCGTCGGATAAACAAACATGGCCCTCCAGACTGTTCCTGAATAATCCGGCCATCTTGATCAAAGAGTCGATCGATAGCAAGCGTTGACGCAACAAAAAGACTAGGCGCGTTCATATCGCTTTTGTGCTCGCTCAATCGCAAGCGTTACCGCTTCTTGGGGAGTCTCAACCAGCTCGACGCATACGCGTTTTCGCTCATCGAGAAATGTACCTGCTAATTGCTCAGACCACCCACCTGTTCCTTTGAGGGCGATAATAGGTGTATTGGCTTGGTAGGCAATCGCGATTTCCGTGAGTGTTCCTGAACCACCGTTTAAGCAGATGATGGCGTCACACGAAGACACGAGCACGAATTCACGTCCGCCTCCTCTTCCCATGCCTGCCGTGATGATCGCATCGGCTTGTTTTTCTACAATTCCTTCAATGTTTGCTCCATACGTAACACCGATAGCGAGACCTCCGAAGCGCTTTGCTCCACGACAAGCTGCCGACGAAAGCGAGTCAAGATCTTTTTCTGCACCAAAAAGTAACACGGCTCCTGCCTTGGCAATTTCTTCTCCGAGTTGTTCTGCGAGACATTGAATATCTTGGGAATAGTTAAGATCGGCACATGATCCCATGACACCGATTTGGATTTTACGTTGGCTCATACGAATGAATTGATTGAATAAGTTGTTCGTTTCATCTTGTAACAGACGATACCGGAAGCTGAATAAACATTTATAAGGAGTGGGAAGAATCGCTCTTCATCAAACCCTTGCACTTCTTGAAACTCAGTCAGTTCAATGCCCTGTAGGATACTGGTTTGTTTTCCGTATACTTCGAAGATATCTCTGAATCGAAGAATATCTTCACATTCATGGTCAGATATTTCTTCAGGCCGTGCGAGGAAATCCTTTAGGATTATGTTGATCTCTTTTCGAACTTCAGCGCTCTCTTGCGAACCACATTCAATTTCCATACCGCAAGGAAAATAAGCATTGAGCGGTTGTTTATTCGAAGAAGCAGTCCAAATAACGATCCGTTGAATGGGTAACATCGCTGCTAGTCGAAGGTTTGCCTTCGATAGTCTAGAGATAATGATAAAGATCCCCGTCGGTTGATTTGTGCCATGGATATCGATCGTCTGCTTGAAATTCTTGGAAAGTGCGATGAGTTCAGCTGCTCGTCTTTCTGAATAAAGCGCTGAATCACTATTTCCCGGTGCGCTTCGGTTTAAGTCCCCTTCGTATTCACGGTTTTTTTGTTCAAATGCTTTTGGATTTCCGATTGTCCAGGCAAGGGATGGAATATCGGCTTGAAGTTGTAAGCACGCCTCGACACCTATTCGTTCGTCCCCATGTGTTCCTCCGATCAGGAGGGTTGAATCTTTCATCATACCTATGCCCTGGTTTAAGTGAGATAAATAAGAAACGCCCCTCTCGGAGAAGGGCGCTTCGTCGTGTATAAAACACGTATCATCAAGCAGGCCGTTTCTCGCGAGAAGGATGTGTATGATGCATACGATCAAGCACAAGCTGGTATCCACCTTTTCCCTTGCGAAGCCAACGAGAAATACGGGCGACCGTCGTGGAACTCAAGCCTGTCTTATCTTGAATCATGGTGTATGACACTTTCTCGTCCAACATGCGGGCTACTTCCCATCGTTTTGAAAGCTCCTCGATCTCCTCTTCCGTCAGAAGATCACGAAAAAACCGCTTGGCCTCGTCCAAGGTTTTTAGGCTCAAAATAGCCGCGTAGAGATCTTCTGAAGGAGAGGGGCTAGACTTCATAAAAGGCACTTTATCATAGTAAAGTGGCTGTGTCAAACAATGTACAAGAAACTCTAAGATATTTCTGTCTAGACTCTGACTAACCTTTCCGCATCAGGGCTATTCATTTTAGCGTCAGCTTTTCCTTCGTCAAGGTAGAACTCGTTGCCCTCGTCTCCACCTGTGACAAAGGCAAGCTATCAGCCGCTTTCTTCTAGCCCGTCTGATGCGACGTAAACGGCCAGTCCATTGGATCATATCAATAGGCCGTGTTTTTTGTTATATGGAACGTATCATCGTTTCGAGTTGGAAGGGTTCGGAGAATACTGCGGAGAGCGTAAGAAAGCAGATTCTTAGCCGGTGGGGAGAGGAGGAAGCTGGTAAGTATGATCCGAAGTGTAATTGCCTGACATTCAAGCAATGGCATGCCCATGGGTATCTGGTAAAGAAGGGTGAAAAGGCTCTCAAGTCCATCACGATTATTGAAAAGAGGAACGAAAAAGGTGAAGTGGTCGAGAAGTACCCAAAGACGGTCAATCTGTTCTACGTACGACAGGTTGAAGAGATGGGATGAAGAGGGATCAATCAACAGGGATCGGCTCAAGCCGATCCCTGTTTTGCGTTTCCTTGCTGCTCAAAGTGCGAGGATTTTCCTATGTTTCATTGACTTTTAGCATGGTAAATGCTAAAAATTTCAACAAATATCATATGAACGACATAAAATGTCCAAAATGCGGAACCTCTTTTAAAATCGATGAGGCTGGTTTTGCTGACATTCTTAAACAAGTTCGAGATGAGGAGTTTAACAAAGATCTAAAAGACCGTGAGCGTTTGCTTGCTGCGGACAAAGAAAGCTCCGTCAAACTCGCCGAGGCAAATACCAGAAATGCACTACAATCAGACCTCGCAAAGAAGGATGCGGAGCTAGCGGAAATGAAATCAAAAATCAACAACATAGAGCTCGAAAAAAGGCTTGCTATCACTGAAGCGGTCAATAAAGTTGAGAAAGAACGAGACGAACTCGCTGGTGAGCTAAAAAGCAAAGATACTGAGAAGCAGTTACTCGAGACAGCGTTAAAGGAGAAATACGCGACCGAAATTAAAACCAAGGACGACATCATCAAGATGAAAGATGAGGAAATCGCTCTTCGTAAAGACATGAAGGCAAAACTTTCAACAAAAATGGTTGGCGAAACACTCGAACAGCACTGTGAAACCGAATTCAACAAGCTTCGTTCAACTGGTTTTCAGAATGCGTATTTTGAAAAAGACAACGACACAAAAACTGGGAGCAAGGGTGATTATATTTATCGCGAAACCGATGAGGCTGGCAACGAATTCATTTCTATCATGTTCGAAATGAAAAATGAGGGTGATGAGACCGCTACAAAGCATAAAAACGAAGACTTTTTACGTGAACTTGATAAAGACCGTACTGAGAAAAAGTGCGAGTATGCAGTACTTGTGACGCTTCTGGATGCTGAAAATGAGCTATATAACACTGGCATCATCGATGTCTCCCACAAATATCCAAAAATGTATGTCGTTCGCCCGCAATTTTTCATCCCCATGATAACCCTGCTACGCAACGCAGCATTGAACTCTCTCAAATACAAAGCCGAGCTCGCCCTTGTAAAAAACCAGAATATCGACATCACGAACTTTGAGGAAAATATGAATGAGTTTAAAGCAGGTTTTGCTAAAAATTATCAGCTTGCCTCTAGCCGCTTTAAAACAGCCATCGAAGAAATAGATAAAACCATAGATCATCTTCAAAAAACGAAAGATGCCCTCTTGTCTTCTGAAAATAATCTTCGTCTCGCTAATAATAAAGCAGAAGATTTGACGGTCAAAAGGCTAACGCGTGGTAATCCTACAATGACGACTAAATTTGCAGAGATCACTGATGCTAATAAAGCTATAGAAGAGTAGGCTTAAGTCTTCGGACACAGTGTTTAAGATTCGTTCTGCTTGTATCTTAGTCGGCGCTTATCGAATGCTGGACGCGTCCCCTCGAGAATATCGACTATTCGTTTGTTCATTTCTAGGTTTTCGATAGCACCGACCGACGAGCTAAAACGATTATTGTCCGTCTTGTTTATATTCACACAGATAATCTGTTCGGCATCAGCAACAACAGCCAAGTTTGGGTTATGCGTCACCATAATAATTTGGCGACGTTGCTTAGCCTGTTTGATAAATGGAACTAGAATGCGAGATACACTCTTATTATCCAAATTATCTTCGGGCTGATCGATAACGAGAGGGATATCGTTTTTATCTAGCATAAGATAAAACACCAAAAGCAATGCACCCTTTTCGCCTGGTGAAAGTGTGTCGATATTTTTTGCATCAAGTTGCAGCTGATAATTCGGACCCAGGTAGTCAAGTGAGAATAGGTAATTATAGAAGCCCACTTGATCGCTGACTTGGTCGGAAATATACTTTTGACGCTCCTCCTCTTTGACCTCTGAACGCTGATCCAGCTCGAGCAATTCAATTATTTTATTGAGGAATGCTTGAATACTCGCATCGCTATTTGGATCGAGCTCAGCGAGAGTTGTCTTCAATAGCACATCTCCCTCATCACGCCCACGGAAGCTTCCTTTAACCTGTTGATTAACAAATGTGAAGAAACCGTCATCGAAGCCATCAGACAAAACAAATCCTGTGTTAAGAATGATCTTGTATTCTTGCAACAAATGCTGGTTTGACTGAATAATCGCGTCAATAGAGTCTTTTACCGTCTGATAAATTTCAACGACCTCTCTCTTTTTCTTGAAGATAACAACGGTTTTTTCAAGACGTGTTTTACGACCTTGCTTAATAAGGATTGGAAGATCTTTTTCTATGTAAACAAGATCAGATTCGAGACATTTCAGGGTGCCGGAGGCGTCCTTGTCCCCGACAAGTTCTTTTTCTCTCGCGTCCCACTTTGTCTTCGCCTCAATATACGTCTGATATTTTCTTGTTGGAGCATCCATGCTCTGTTTGAGCAGATCACGCATCGCGACTTTTTGCTCGATCCTTAACTGAATACTCTTCTTTTCTAGTGTTGCTTTTTGCTCTTCATTTTCTATGACATCTAAAGAATCGGATGACATGAGTAGATACTTATACTCGTTGAGCTGCTTTTCTTTTTCTACAATTACAGTATCTATAGGGTCGTAATCAACCTGTAAGGTGAGCAGCTTGTTCCAAGATTCAAAATATTTTTCAGCAATCATTTTATGCGTCTGCTGAAAATCGGCCACATCCTTTTCCTTCAACTTGAGTGCTTGTTTAAAATTCCTCAAGTCTTCCAGCTCTTTTGCGACAACGCTATGCTTCTCAGCACACGTCTTTCTTTCTTCTTCAAGCAGCTCAATCTCGTTGTTTATCTTGGTGATGGCATCAATATCCTTTCTTTGTTGAGCCATGGCTCCGGATTCTTTGGAAGGATCTGTGATTTTGGTGGGCTTAGATTCTTCATGCGCCTCAATTTCAAGCAGTTTCTGTTTTTTCAAATTTTCAATCTTGATCTTGTGATCTGGATGAGACTTTGATTCTAATACGAGAAGATTTCGATTAATCTCTCCAATTTCTGCTCTAAGAATATCAATTTCTATATTGATATTTTGAGCCTTGTACTCAATTAGATCGGCGAAGGTCTTGCAACCAAACCTTTTATCATCACTCAAATGTGAAAAAACAACCTGCTCTAACTCTGTCCTGAATGTTTTATCATTGAAGTCGTTGCAGAGGTGTTCAAAGTAGTTTTGTGGGAGGTATTTGATGGTTTCTGGCTTATTAGGGTCAACATCATCGTTCAAGTTTCTCGTCTCTTCTTGCCCACTAGCCCATGTTAATCTTGCCTCAAATTTTTCAGCAAGATTGCTCTTCTTGAATTTTTTTCCATTCAGAAAAGAGAAGTGCGGGTGGTTTAAAGTATTGCCAATCAGCCCAAGAATATCAGCGATTGCACTTTTACCACTTCCTTTATTTCCAATAATCGTTACTAATTCTGGACTGATATCGAAATTAGCCTTATCAAACCATACCCCTTGAGATTGATCATAGGCTCCAACGCTATTAATCGTTAGCGACCGAATGAATTTTGTTGGACGCGTTCGAACAGCCGATAGGATGGGCGGCTCCTCACCAATAAAAATACGATCTTGTTCAAATGTAATTTGTCTTAAACCTTCGAAGGTCGTATCAGCCTTAATCCAAGTGAAGCAATGTCCGATCTTCAGTTCAGCGCTTGGGTGAGTAGATAACGCGTGAGCATCGCTGCAATGTAACAACCTATCGTTAACGCTCTGCTGCCCGAGACGTCTCTTAGCCTCTAATACCTTTTCTAACGTGTCCGAAGCAGAGAATACAAAATGACAACTATTGATAATTGTTTTCTTGCCTGCAACACTCCCAGTCCATCGGTAGTCTTCCCACTCAGATTTACCAATCGCCTTGAAAAAAGCGTCTTTAAGATAGGTGTTTTGCTTAGAGGAGCTTTCAAGAATCTCCTCTAGCGCATCAAGTGAAAAATTGATGTTGTTGAAGCCAAGCTCAAGATCACCCTTCGGCATGTCAGATCGTTTCTCTACGGGGGTAGCTGCTCTTATTGCTTTTCCGAGATCAGATAAGGAATCTCTTGTAACAACACCACCCCACGAGATGCCCGTAGACTCTTCGTCCAGAACAGCTTTACCGTAAAGCTGATTAAGAAACTGTTGTTCAATTACTTCCGGCTTCAAAATAGAGTCATCAGCGAAGATAATATGATAATTGATCCTCTTCATCTGGTCATGGCCTACGAATTCCTTAATACGGAATTCAATAACTGGAAGTATCAGATCAATATTTTTTAACCCACCTGCTTTCTTGTACTTAAGTACTTTTTTATAACCATCAAGAAAGAGGTAATCATTGATTCCGAGAACCTTTATCTCTTCCGGTAGTTTTTCTAAATCCTCAAAGTAGGCTGTCCATGTAGCCTCTTGACCGGGATCACCAAAACTACTGACAATCGAACAGGGCGTGTGAACATGTAAGTCCCACTTTCTCCATTCTGATCCTCTGGTGTATTGGATTGCCTGGTCCATAACATCATCAATTACATCTGGTTAGTCGTGAATCATCCCTCAATCACCTTCATAACCTCATCCCCATAGTGATTGATCGCTTTCACTGCAATCTTTCCAGATTTAGGCATTGGGAACGGGCGTGAAACGGTGGAATTCATCGAGTCCCACGCTTCTTCTGCAATCTCGGCTTTGAGTGCCTTTTTTAGCTTCTCGAAAGGCTCATTATCGCCAAGGAAATACGCGTGCGATACAAAGAAGCTCTTGCCATCATAATTCGTATCGATGAACCAGCACGCAATATCATGCTCAGGGCTCCCTGAACCACTCGACCTAATTTCACCTTTTACGGGATCATAGACATCAACGCCTTTAATCTCAATCACAACACCTTCTGTTGTCGATTTCACACGGATATCCGGCTCACCAAATGCCATAAATAGGTTAGCCGCCTGCGTTTTTTTAAGGAGATCGCCCATCGAAAGGTCTGGATTGATTTTTACTTTCATGACACGCATACCATTGACCTCGCTTGGCTCAGTTGAAGCAGATGCATCAAATGAGCTTCCTGCCACAATTAAAAGGTCAGCGAACTGGCTAGCCTTCGCTGTCGCATCTCTAATCATGTCATCATCGATGCTACCGAATTCTGGACCGATACAAATCGCTGCGCTCTTTAATCCACCTTCAACGCGGTATTCGCCACGGGCTTGAATTTCTGGGCCGCCGGGCAGAATATCAAGGTTCTCGAATTCAACACGCGCTTCTTTGTCACCAGTTTGAATACCAGCACGACGCATATTTTCGATGATGGTGTTGACGTAATTTTCCGTCGAAAGCATTTCCTGTTCATCAGAGACGCGGTGAGGTGATAGCGATTCGACCGTGAATGGACCGGATACACGAACGCGATCCTTGTCCTCATAAGGTTGATCGCATAACACTTCCATATCCGCCCTCTCATTTGTAGCCAATGATTTTAGTGTGATGTGCGGGACGGTCTTACAATCAAATCCACTCCTAACATTGCGACCATCATTCAACCTAAAGAATGGAAATTTGGCGCTCATTAGCCGAGTTCTTGCAAGCGCCATTGCAACGCGAGAGGTATCGGTTGTTAACCAGCGTCGCCCCCAAAGCTCTGCGACGTAAGCAGTAGTTCCTGAACCGCAAGTTGGGTCTACGACTATATCTCCAGGATCCGTCGTCATTAGCAAACATCGCTGGATAACTTTTACATTTGTTTGAACTACATAAACTTTTTCGTCAGAGAATCCTCCGCTCCCCGTGTCTGTCCAGCTATCAGTCATTGGACGAACGGGAAAATCTGCTAAATACCTCTTATAGTAAAGCCCATTCCCAGAAGCAATCAATCGTTTTGCGTCTCGTAATCGATCCATACCTTCAATCGTAGTCTTCCACTGATTATTTGGACCTGGCCTATGCTTTTTCCCCTCAAGCTCATATTCGTACAAACAAGAAAGTACGTTATTGTTTTGTGACGTAAGATTATCGATTCGATATCGACCACCATCGTCAATCTTCTTGTACATACCAAAATCTTCGTTGGCTTCATCAACTTTCTGCGAATAGAGCTGTCGATACTTTACCGTATCAATATTTTTCGCATACCAAATAATGTAATCCTGGGTAACGGGGAAAAGTTTCGTGCCCAACCCAGCAGTCTTGGCAAATGTGATTATGCGACAAAAATTCTCACTACCAAAAACTTCATCCATCAAATTCCTAATAAGATGCATGTTTTCGTCCGAAATCTGGACGAAGCACGAACCGCTTTCAGTAAGCAATTCCCGTGCCGCAATTAAACGATCTCGAAGATACGTTAAGTACGAATGAATCCCAAGCTCCCACGTATCACGAAATGCTTTGATCTGCTCTGGTTGGCGTACAAAATCATCAAGCTTGTTGTCTTTCACGTCACGCTTGCGCGTTGAAACCTGCCAGTTACTGCCAAATTTGATTCCGTAAGGTGGGTCGATATAAACGCATTGCACACGCCCACGCATACCTTCTTTTTCTAGAAGGCTATTCATGACGATCAAACTGTCACCAAGGATCATGCGATTTTGCCATTTGTCCTCATGCTCATAGAAACTAACCATTTTGCTATATTGGTCAGCCGCAGTGTCGCCGAAGAGAGTTTGTTGTTGCAAGGTGCCAGCATTTTCATCCTTCAGCTTAGCGATGATCGCTTCAGGTGCAATTTTTTCTTGCACGTAAATTGGTACTGTACTGACACCAAACTCACCGTCGCGTTCCGCCTTACCCGCCCAAACCAATTGCGGGTCAAGGGAAAGGTCGTATTGATAGACTTTCTTCACCGGCCGACGATCACGCGCGGGCAACAAAGCAGACTCCTCTTGAGTCGGAATACGCTTGCGTGTCTCATCGTGTGTATACGATGAGACCGAGGCAGCGGAGATGGGTGGGGCGATTTTTTTGCGTGACATACGAATAATAGCTATCTGATGTTATCAAAGCCGCATTCAATTCCTGCTCGAATTAGCTGTTCAGTCTCATGGATATCTTGGATTTCAATGAAAGCCCATTTCCCGAACTCGCCGTTGTTATTCACAGACGGAACCCACAGCTCGCGTGCCGTCTTTGTCTTCAGCACCTTCTTGTCGTCCTTCTTGCCCGTTACTTCGATCAGCAGGTTGATATTTTCTTGATCTGGCGTGACGATACAGGCAATGAAATCCGGCACATAGGCGTGGTTGTTACCACGGTACTCATAGGGGATGGTAAAGCCAAGATTCTGGTTTTTCACATACGCAAGAACCTCGGGCATGCGCTCCAATTTCTTGGCGACGCCCTGTTCCCATTCCTCCGTATCGGCAACGACATAGTTCACATGACTTTTCACAGTATCCGCAACGGGTTTCGTCGTGAGAAAATCAACGTAGCGTGTCGATCCAACCTTATCGAACTGAGCCAGTATAGGTAGAACCTTCTTCACGCCAGATTGTTCGACGTTCTCTTTCACAATCGCTTGCTGAATCTTTGTAAGTGCGCCTGTGAAGTATTCGCCGACACTGAGATATCCGATGACCATGCGGTCTTTGAGCGTGATCCAATTTTTAACGTACTGTTCAACGATCTTGTGGAGCTGCGGATAAAGCCAATATTTCGGCTCTCCATCGGCATCTTTGTAATAACTTCGAAGCAACCCTTCCGCAAGTCGGGTAATAACCTCACCCTCGCGTCGCTCCTTGATCATATCCATTGATTCAACCGCTTCTTCACCGATTGCGCCGCGCGACCTAACTTCGGTTGGTTCGTTTTCGATGACGGTGCGTGAGTCGTCCGTAAACTTGGCCGCTAGCTTGCGTTCATTAATCTCGTATCGATAACCTTCAACGCGTGGAAACGTGATTTCGTATTTAGATCGATCCTGCATCGCATAGACGCGATGAATAACTTTGGGCGGTTGTGTTGTTGTGTCACCGCTTGTCCGTAAGAAGCTGAACGGTACGCCATAGACTTCGGCGTATTCAGGAGAGAATAATCCGTCCTCTCCAACGCTGTAATCTACGCGTCGCAATGCTCGACCGACAACCTGTTCACACAAGAGTTGCGTTGAAAATGCACGGATGCCAAGAATATGCGTCACTGTGTTCACATCCCACCCCTCCGTCAGCATCGAGACGCTTACAACGCATTTGATGCTTTCGCCAAGCTTACCCGGCTTTCCAACCGTGTTCATAACTTCGCGCAACAGCTCCTCTTCCGTCGGCTCATCGCGTCCCGGGAAACGGCGCACGTAGTCCTTTTTAAAATCCTCGATCTCTCGTCTAAAAATTTCCTTGAACTCTGTGCTTATTTTTTCGCCACTTTCAATTTGCGCACTATCAATTAAGAGCGTGTTTGGTTTTTGTAACAAGTTCACGCCGTCTTCGTTGCGGAAGACGTCAAGGTTGCCTTTCTCAATCTTGATATTGCCTGCGCTCGTTTCGCGTTCGTAGCCTGCGATCCAGCGATACACCATTTCGGAGACTGAGGTGTTGTTACAAACAACGATCATCACTGGCGGCATCACGGCAGGATTTTGTTTTTTCGCTTCGACATATCGCGAATAATATTTTTCGTAATTGCGATACAAGGAAAGCAACGCTTCCTCGAGTTTTGTCGGGAGCGTAATCGTATTCAAGTCATAATCTCCCGTCTTCTTTCCCTTCTTTGGCAGGGCGTCTTTTACGTGTAACCACAAGTTTCGAAATTCTGGTTCAGCGTTCGTTGTGTCCGTTTCAACTGGGAGACGTGGAATCTTAACGATCCCAGATTCAAGTGCGTCGAGGAGGGAAAAATCAGAAATAACCCATGGGAATAGCTCACCCTCTTCGTAGCCAGAACCTCGCAAAAAGTATGGTGTCGCCGAAAGATCAATCACAGCGTTCACCGTTAAACGCTTTGTAAGAGATTCAATACCGCTTATCCAGACGCGTGCCGCTTCATTATTTTCATCTGCTTCTCTGCGTTCCTCCCCGGATAGTTTTTCCATTCCCGGTCGTTCTCGATAGCAGTGGTGCGCTTCATCATTAATGACAAGCACACGTGACTTGTTGATGACGCTTTTGAAAACACGGCTCACCATCGCGCTTGGCGTCTCTTTGAGAACGGCTTCGTTAATCAGGCCCGCTTCCTTAATGACTGATCCAATTTGATATCGTGGGTTCTGACGTGGTTCGAGCTGATGGAAGTTAATGACATGGACAATAGCCTGCTGG
Organism: uncultured Gammaproteobacteria bacterium; assembly: GCA_964359565.1. Lineage (GTDB taxonomy): Bacteria > Patescibacteriota > Patescibacteriia > 2-12-FULL-60-25 > 2-12-FULL-60-25 > JAGOTP01. The sequence goes on along the minus strand of CAYHTN010000034.1, from coordinate 1,200 downwards.
AGCAGCTCAAAATCTTGATGTGAAACGATATCACGCTGACGATAATAGTTATTCGGATCGTTTGGTTGAAGGACGTTCAAACGATCTCGGATCGTAATGCCTGGGGCGATGATGACGAAGGCGTCCGTAAAACGCGTATCCTGCGGATAGCGGATCTTATTCAAAGTATTATAAGCAATGACCATCGCCATGACTACGGTCTTTCCCGAACCCGTCGCCATTTTAAGAGCTAAGCGATATAAGCCGGGGTTTGCATCCGAATTCGCCTTTTTCAGATCGTTGATTACCCACGCTTCACCAGCACGCTCTGCGACTTCCGTGACCCACATGAGCGTCTCGAGCGCTTCAATCTGACAAAAGAAAAGTTTGTTTTCACGCTCTGAATCGCTCCAATACGAAAGAAGGTCGCGCGAAACCTTGGTAAGTCCCGGATAACCCTGAGTTCTCCATTCACTGATACATGCGCGAAGCTTATTTACGAATTCGTTTTCGCGTTGAAGCTCTGTTCCGTACGCTCCTTCGGCAAGGATTTGATCCTCCTGCGAACTCCGTGTCTTTGCGCGGGGAACGGGAATATAAAGCGTACTCGAGCGACGACCTTCGCGAATCTGATCAGTCAATCCTCTATCGTCAGAGGAGAAATGACGTGCAGGTTCTAGATATGGAGAATTAAGAATGGGTGATTCCATAACGATAAATAATCATGACTTTGTGAATTCGGTGAGATTCAAGATATCTTCTCGTCGATATCTCCTGTCTTTTCGCTCACCAATACGAACCGCTTTTAAGATTCCCTTTCTATCCCAATTACGCAAAGTGTTCGGATGGCATTTCAGAATCTCGCCTGCCTCCCGAAGTGTTAATAGTGCTGGAATAGGGTTCTTATCCATAAATTTGGATTGAGCGAATTCTAGCCTACTTACCAATCCTATACAATACCTCACTCCTGAATGGATGGATGAGCAATATCTCATTTAGGGCAAAAGAAGATGCTTCTGGTTATGAAAATCTCATAAACTTATTTTCCTGCTCCTCAAGATACTTTCTCCGTAACATCAGCTCACTCTCTCGCTCCTCCGCGTGAGACAGTAAACCTAAATACGATAAAAATGCTCCATCGAACCAAAAGCATTCGTTTCTAGTTTTCATCATCACCCCAGTTCGCCAGACTTGTTTGCGCAAACGCATAGGACGGATCCA
>CAYHTN010000033.1:0-14714 GCA_964359565.1 uncultured Gammaproteobacteria bacterium | reverse complement strand
ACCCACGACCAAGGGATTAACAGTCCCCTGCTCTACCACTGAGCTACCTCGGAATATTGGTTTTTTCTGAGCATGGGCAGTATACGGAGGCCCTTCTTTTTTGACAAGTGTCGTTCGTGTGGATGTCTCAGGTAAAAAAAGAGGCTTCGATACAAGTAGTGACTTATATCGAAGCGGGTGAGGAGTGACCCTGTCAGCGCCGGCGACGGCGCCGCTGCTCGCGCGGCGGTGCCTCGTCCGGGATGCACTCGGACCGAGGGAGACCGCCACGCGTCGGATTGCTTGCGCAATCCGCGGGAATCTGCCGAGCCGTGGGGTGCGGCCGCGACGGGTGCCCGTTGCGCTGCGTGCGCCGAACGGATGTTGGCGGGGGCACCGGGATCACGGGCGGAGCGGGCTCGATCCTGGTGGGCATGGGAACGTCCCTGGAAACCGGCTGGGGCTCCTGCCGTACGAGACGCACCACCGGAGCAGGCGGGCGGACCGAGGACGGAGCCGATGGCCGAAGAGCGACTGCCGCGATGGCCGCGGCGAATGCCCCACCTGCGAGCAAGCCGACGATCACCCGACGACGGAGGTTCGGCAGCCGCTGGGTCGTCGGCCGTACGGAGGGCCCGACCGAGAGGTCGCCAGCCACGACCGGCGGTACGACCATGGGAGCAATCACTTCGAGCCCAAGAATCGCAGCGAGAGCTTCGACCACCTTGTGCATGGTTTGGGGACGCCCGGCCGGATCCTTGACCAGCATGAGCATGATGAGCTTGCTCAGCGTCGAAGGGAACGCCGGGTCCGTAATGAACCGGGCCACGTCCTGGGGCTCGGTAAGCATGTGTCGGCCCATAAGTTCATTGGCCGAATCCCCCGTGAACACCGTCCGACCGGTGGCGCATTCGTAGAGCGTTGCGCCCAGCGAGTAGACGTCCGCGCGTGCGTCGGCCATGTGGGCATCCCGCGCCTGTTCGGGGGCGATGTAGTGCGGGGTGCCGAAGTACGCCTTTTCCGACGTGAGTCTGGTTTCATCCTTGCCCCCGAAGGACCTCTCGATCTGGACAAGTCCGTAGTCCAGGATCAAGACGTGGTCTCTCGTCGACGAAGGACGGAGGATGACGTTCGCAGGCTTCAGGTCACGGTGGATGATTCCCCGATCGTGAGCCGCACCGACCGCCTCCGCGATCTGGATGGCGATGTTGGCCCATCGCTTCCACGGAAACACCTTCCTTTCGGAGAGGTAGGATTCGATCAGCGCCTCCAGCGTCACCCCTCCTTCGATGAAGGGCATGACGAAGAAGTAGGTCCCATCCGGCAGCTCGCCGTCGTCTTCGACGCTCACGATGTTGGGGTGGTTGAGAGACATGAGTGCCCGGGCTTCCCGAAGAAAGCGTTGGACATTTTCGGGCACGGTGGCCACGCTGGGATGAAGGATCTTCACGGCTACCATCTTGGTACCGGAAATAGCCTTCTTTTGCCCCAGGTAGACTGACGCCATGCCACCGGCGCCGAGCACTCTGACGAGGGTGATCTCGCCAGGAATGGTCTGACCGACACGGGCTTTAGCGGCCTCCATGTCGGGGTCGAAGGGGTTTCCTTCGACGGTATCGTTCGATTCAGCCACGATGCCGCCTCCCTCGTTGATGGATTGTGATTGTCTGACAGAGTTTGTAAAGGTGCGAGTCAAACTCGTCTTCCTCGCAACCTCCTTTTTTCTCTCAAGAAAGAAGAAAAAGGAGGCGGCGAAGACAGGAATATAATATCCTGAATGTCGAATTTTGACAGCCTAGTTAAGCAAAAAAACAGGGTTTTGTCAACCATCAGCTTTACGAATACAAAAAACCGACTCCCCTCTTTTTCTTGAGGCTAGGAGTCAGTTTTATGCTAATTTTAGCTCTTTTTAGTAATCCGCAAGACGGCGAATTAACGGGTGTTGTTGAATCTTTTCAAGGGCCTTGGCTTCAATTTGACGGATACGTTCACGGGTCACATCGAACTCTTTTCCGACTTCTTCAAGAGTATGGCCCACACCATCGACAAGACCAAAACGCATCTCGAGGATCTTTTGTTCACGTGGATTCAAGTCCTTAATGATCTCACGAACGTAGTCACGCAAGAGCTGAAGAGCGGCTGCACGATCTGGCGCGACGTTTTTTACGTCTTCAATAAAGTCTTCAAGCGCGGAGTCTTCTTCATCATCACCGACCGGCGTTTCGAGCGAAACAGTGTCTTGTGAGATCTTGATGATGTGACGAACCTTATCGACCTCTTGTCCCATTTCGGCGGCGATTTCTTCTGGCAATGGTTCACGACCAAGCTCCTGAATCAGTTCACGCTCGATCTGTTGGAACTTGTTAATCGTTTCGACCATGTGCACCGGAATACGAATGGTACGTGATTGGTCAGCCAGAGCACGTGTAATTGCTTGACGAATCCACCAGGTGGCGTAGGTCGAAAATTTGAACCCTTTTCGATACTCGAACTTTTTTACGGCACGAAATAATCCAATATTTCCTTCTTGAATCAAATCAAGCAGCGAAAGTGATTTGCCCGTAAACTTTTTAGCGATCGAGACCACGAGACGTAAGTTCGCTTCGATCAAACGACGCTCGGCTTCTTTTTCGCCACGCTCTTTGCGTTTTGCGAGCGCGATCTCTTCTTCGCCGGTTAGCAACGGAATTTTTCCAATTTCACGTAGATACACCTGAATCGAATCCGCCGTAAGTTCGAACGGATCTACTTTGCCAGGGCGAGATTCAGAACTATGGAGCGTCTTTAACTGCGCTTCACGTTCGACCGTACGTCCAAGTATTCCTTCTTTTTGTTCAACCAGAGTGATCCCGGCGGCATCAAGACGATCAATAAACGCTTCGTAGACATCGATATAATCTTCTACCTCAGGAAACACGTAGATGATTTCGTTTTCGGTAATGAATCCACGCGAACGTGCTTTATCAAAAAACTTATCCAACGACATCTGTGACGGTGGTGGGGTCTTCACGTACGGTGGCAGCTTGCGTGCCGGTTGTTTCGACTTTGGTTTTGCCACAGGACGCGAAATGACCGCTTTCATGGGCTTACGCACGAAAGCTTTTTTTGGTTGCGGACGTTTTGGGGCTGGCTTCACCGCCTTTTTCGGCGCTGGCCGAGACGGATGAAATTTCTTCTTCGCAGGAGAGGGCTTTTTCGAAGGCATACGCACAGAAAAGCGTACTAATTAAGTGCTTGAAATTCCTGACTTAATTGAATTGCTTTAGTTTGATCTCCCGCTCGTTCGGCTTCACGCATGGCTTCTTCAAGCTGCGTACGTCGAAGGCGAAGACGGTTGGCACGAAGATACTGGACCGTGTGCTCCAGTTCTCGTTTGAGATCCGTAAGGGGCGCATCTGAGAAATCTCGCTCGGCCAAAAAGGCACAAGAGTCGAAGAAAGCCAGCTGTTCCGACGTAAGGGTCGGGGGTGGGCGAAGAGAGGACCCGGAGGGAGCTCCGGGGAAAGCGGACGTAAATTTGCCCGCATCGTAGCTTAAACGAAGGGCTTCGTAAAGGCTTTGGGCTTGTGGATCGACAAATTCCTCTGCCTTCCAAGCCAGATCCTTTAAGACGTACAAAAATAGATCACTCCGGGCCAAAAAGAGCCCAAATAGGGTGTATTCGCGGGTCTGCTCATGGGTTTCTTTCTGAACCGACGTGACCGACTGTTTTGGTTTCGCTGCTGGACCGACGGGAACGGTCGTGGGAGGTAATTTACTTGCTTGTAATGCCTCCTGCAGGACAGTCTCGCTCACCGCCAAATCATGCGCGAGTTTCTTGATCCAACCGTCACGTTCGATCGGATCGGGAATACGTTTGATTTCGGGCAAAAGCTCACGGGCAATATTTTTCTTTCCTTCTGGCGTCGATGAAGGATGATGCGCGAAGCCCTGTCGATAGATCCAGTCCATGATGTTCACCGCGTCTTCGATCGCCTTCTTCCAAATCGCTGGGTCTTTGCGAACCGCTTCATCGGGATCCTTACCTGCATCTGGAGGCAACGTGATGATACGGATAGAGAATTCTTGAGCGCGAGCTAAGTCCAAACCACGCAGCGTCGCTGCTTTTCCGGCGCTATCCTGATCAAAGGCAATATAAAGCTTGGTGGTAAAACGCTTCAGCAGTGTGAGTTGTTCTTGTGTCAATGCCGTTCCACTACATGCCACCACATTTGCAATCGAAAATTGATGCGAAGCAATCACATCCATATTCCCCTCCACCAGCACCGCTTGATCTTGCTGACGAATTTCTCCCTTGGCTTTATCGAGGCCATAAAGGACTGCTGATTTTTTATAGAGGGTCGTCTCCGGCGTATTGACGTACTTGGCTTCCTTCTTGTCATCGGACAACGTGCGAGCGGTGAAGCCAACAATATTCCCATGCACATCGGCAATCGGAAACAGAATGCGATGGCGAAATCGATCATAAACACCATCGCCACGTTCACGTTTGATCGCGAGACCCGCTTTGATGAGCTCGTCGGCTGCAACTCCTTTTGAGCCAAGGGCATCGACAAGCGTCGTCCAACCATCCGGAGCGTATCCAAGCTTGAAGAGATCCGCCGTCAGATCATCCACCCCACGCGTCTGAAGATACTGACGCGCGATCTCCGCCTGTGGCAAATTCGCGAGGGCGGAACGAAAAAACCGAACCGCTAACTCATTGACTTCAACCAACCGGTTTTTATTCTGTGAGGCCTGGATATCGAATTCTGGAAGGACGACTCCCGCTTTCTGCGCGAGTAACACGAGCGCCTCACGAAAATCCATCCCTTCCATCTTTTGCACAAACGAGAATTGATCCCCGCCCTCATTACAACCAAAACAATGCCAGGTCTGTCGCGTCCGAGAAACATAGAAAGACGGTGTCCGTTCTTGGTGGAATGGACACACCGCTTTAAACGCCCCACTCCCCGCTGGTTTAAGCGTCAGATACTCCCCGATCAAATCAGCGATATCCAGACGGGCCTTGATATCTTCTGTCGGGCTGCTCATGGCCCTACAGTGGCAAACTATTGAGAAAAAGAAAAGTGCCTCGCCCTTGCTTGATCAGCAATATTATCGTAAAAGAACCGGGCAGATCATCCTTCTGCACTCACGTACAGAGGTCACAAAAGATACACCCATGGAGAAGTCATGAATCAATCCCCCAATCCAGGCGATCACTTCGCGATCGCCATCGGACTCGCGTGCCAGTTCCTCGTCCAAAGCGAGATTGAGGACGGTAGTGTGAATCCGGGCGACATCGCCCGTGCTGCTGCCCTCGTCTACGATCACGAGGACAACTGTCTCATCGCCTTCGAGTCATCTCGCTCGGGTCCCCCCGAAGAGATCGCGCGCTTCACCTTCCCGCGAACCGAGTCAGATATCATGCTCGTGAAGCTCGACTCGGACGCACCCTTCGAGGCGCTCGTGATGGCCATCCTCGTCATCATGACGCGTGCCGTGACCGGTCGCGGCAAGATGTCCGCCCAGTTCCACCGACAGAACCTCCTCCCTGATGTGACCTTCACGGTGTACATCGAGCACGGCTGTACGCAGCTCACGATGGGAACCATCATCGACCACAGCTCCTGAACAAGGTGCTTCTCAACTTCAAACGTCGACCCCAAGCACAGGTCCGACGTCTCTTTTTTTATCCACGCGTTCTCCCATGTCGCGGTGCGCGTTTTTTCTTTGCAACCATGGCACGTTCTTTGTCGGGTAACGGACTCCCCTTTTCACGCTTCTTAATTTCTTTATCGAGAATAGTGACTTCGTCACGTAAGATCGCAGCAAGTTCGAACTCTAAGTTCTTCGCCGCATCTTTCATTTCTTTTTCTTTCTGCTTCTTCACCTGTTGCAACGAATGTGTTTCAGCTCCAAGTTCCAGCTTAAGAATCGCTTTAACATCTTTTTCACCGGTTGGACCAAAGCCCAACATTGCACTGATATCTTGGTGTGCCTTGCGAATCGTTTTTGGAACGATCCCATGGATTTTATTATATTCTAATTGTTTGGTGCGACGACGATCGGTCTCTGCGATGGCGCGTTTCATGGAACCCGTCATGGTATCGGCATAGAGCATCACTTGACCACGAACATTACGCGCGGCACGACCGATGGTTTGAATCAAAGACGTTTCTGAACGTAGAAATCCCTCTTTATCCGCATCCATAATCGCAACAAGCGATACTTCTGGAAGGTCCAGACCTTCACGTAATAAGTTCACCCCAACGATGATATCGTACGTGCCTTTGCGAAATTCTGAGAGAATTTCTAAACGTTCAATCGTATCAATATCACTATGGATGTAACTTACTTTATACTTCCGCTCGATCAAGTAGGCCGTCAAATCTTCCGCCATTTTTTTTGTGAGCGTTGTAACAAGCACGCGTTCATCTCGATCAATGACAGGACGAAGGCGTTCTAATAAATCTTCGACTTGACCGACGTCACTTCCCGTTGGCGTGACCGGACGAACAATGACTTCTGGATCAACGAGACCGGTCGGACGAATCACTTGCTCAACGATCTGCGCAGAATGTTCACGCTCGAACGTCGAAGGGGTTGCGGATACGAGAATGACTTGTTTCATTTTTTGTTCCAATTCCTGAAAACGCATCGGACGGTTATCTGCGGCCGAAGGCAAGCGGAAGCCATGCTCAATCAGCGTGTTCTTACGTGATCGATCGCCTTCATACATCCCTCCAAGCTGTGGGACTGTTACATGCGATTCGTCGATGACAAGAAGGAAGTCTTCTGGAAAGTAAGAAAAAAGCGTATCAGGTGGTTCGCCCTTCGGACGTCCGGACATCGGTTGCGAGTAATTCTCAATCCCGTTGCAGTAACCGAGATTTTCGATCATCTCTAGATCGTACTGGGTACGACGCTGTAAACGATCGGCCTCTAGGAGCTTTCCTTGAGATTCAAAATAGGCCAAGCGTTCTTTTAACTCCGCTCGGATCCGTTCGATCGCAAGCGTTCGTTCAGGACCAAGAGTAACGAAGTGCTTCGCTGGAAAGAGGTAAATTTCGTCTAATTCTTTTCCAAGTTTTTTCGTCACCGGATCAACTTCGATCATGCGTTCGATCACCCCACGAGGTGCTTCGATGCGATACACGCGCTCTTCGTGAACCGGCATGACTTCGAGAACACCACCGCGAGCACGAAATGTTCCCCGTAATAAATCAGTATTCGTGCGGGTAAACTGCATTTCGACGAGACGTTCTAAAATCCCTTGACGCTCGACGTGATCGCCCTGCGCAATCTTAAGCATGATCTTGAGGTAGGTTTCTGGCGCGCCAAGACCATAAATACAAGACACCGAAGCGACAATCAGAACGTCTTTGCGGGTGAGAAGCGCTTGCGTGGCTGCATGACGAAGACGATCGATTTCTTCGTTGATCATCGCTTCTTTTTCGATATAGGTATCCGAACCCGGCATATACGCTTCTGGCTGATAGTAGTCGTAATAGGAAACAAAATATTCAACCGCGTTGTCGGGGAAAAACTGCCGAAACTCATTACATAACTGCGCCGCGAGCGTCTTGTTGTGGGCAATAACAAGAGTTGGCTTTTGTATTTGCTGAACGACATTCGCCACCGTAAACGTCTTTCCGGTTCCAGTCGCTCCAAGCAGGGTCTGAAAACGATGTTTTTGTTCTATTCCCTTCACTAACGCCGCAATCGCGTCCGGCTGATCTCCAGACGGCTGATATGGGGATTTCAATGCAAACTGACGTGAGGTCTTCATAGGAAGAGCTTAATGTGTCTCCAAAGATCTGTCATGTCTCTGCCTTGTTTTTTGTCTATTTCCTGGTACACTCCGGCTCATGTTGGATTGGAAATCTCTCCCTCGACCCATCGTCGCGCTTGCTCCCATGGCAGATATGACCGATCTGCCCTTCTGTTTGATTTGTAAAGACAGAGGGACATCACTTATGTTCCGAGAGATGGTCTCTTCAGAAGCCATCGTCCGCCTGAATCCAAAAACACTTCTGATGGCGGAATCAGATAGGCGTGAGCGCCCCCTCATCCAGCAAATATTCGGCAGCGATCCTGATACCATGGCCGAAGCCGCTCGCATTATTGAAGAACGTTTTCATCCGGATGGAATTGATATCAATATGGGATGTCCGGTTTATAATATCGTCAGCAATTTTAATGGTGCATCCCTCATCCGGGATCCCGTGCGCGCTCATGCGATCATCACAAAAATGCGCGCTGCCGTATCCGTTCCTGTCAGTATCAAAACACGTCTCGGCTGGACGAAGGACACGGATTGCTTAGAGTTTGTAAAAGTCGTTGCCGACGCCGGAGCGAGTCTCATCTCCGTACACGGACGGACCAAAGAACAAGGCTACAGTGGCGTTGCCAATTGGGATCGCGTTGGCGAAGCCCGAGCGCAAGTACCGCATATCCCCTTTCTCGTGAACGGTGACATCACCACGCCGGAACTCGCAAAAGACGCCCTTAAACGTTCCCATGCCGATGGTGTTCTGATTGGGCGTGGTGGCCTTGGGAACCCGTGGGTCTTCAAACAAATGGAAGCGTACTTGCGTAACGATCAAGAGATCGATGATCCAAGTATCGAAGAACGTGTCGCCACCATTCGCGAACACGCACGTTTACAAGTCGAACATTACGGCGAACGTGGTCTCGTCAAATTGCGTAAACATCTTCCCTGGTATTTCAAAGGTTTCCACGGCTGGAAAGATCTGCGGACCCGTCTCGTTCGTATCAATACGCTCGCGGATATCGATGCTATTTTGGATGAAGTTTTAGCGTTTCAGAAAGAGAAAGTAAAAATGATGTAAGGATTTTGAGTCTGTGTCTTTGAGGCGCATCTATGTACGTCATCCTCGCACAGAGTGCGGGGATCCAGGGTTAGACAAAAGAGTATCTTCGATATTCTCAAATCTGTTTATGCTGGATCCCCATGCTTCGCATGAGGATGACGAAAACGATGAAAAAGCTAGACACCTTTTCCCTCACAACACATTATTCGCGGCTCGGCTGAGCTCGCCGAAATTGAACGACGCGTGAGGGAAAGACGGATCCCCACTTTCTTGTAAAAAAAGAGCGCTCTCAGTTCATTGGGTAGAACCGAGAGCGGAAGGAGTGTCTAGAGATGCCAGGTGAGCAAGGCCTGGCCGCCCCCACGAGTGGGAGCGTAGGAGAGGACGGGGATGCCGTTCGTGCCGCGGGGGGCGGGCGTGGCCGCGGGGGGCGGGTCAGTGACCTGCCGGCCGCCGTAGTACCAGGCCGCGGCGCCGGCGGCGGCGACAGGCGGGCCCACGATGAGCAGGCCACCGCCCGCGTCGCAGATCGACTGGGTGCGGGCGACCCGCGCGTTGCTCCAGCCGTGGGATGCGCCGGCGTTCGCCTCGTTCGCGTACGCCACGTCGCCGAAGGCGTCGCCGTAGCAGAGCACCGTGAAGACGACGCCCGCCACCGTCGCAGCGGCACCGACGCCCACGGCCACCTGCCCAGCCGTCCGAAGCGTCCGCGAGCGCGGGTGCGGGGTCACAGGCGGGCCGACGATGCGGGGATCGACGACCAGACCGATGCGCGGGCCGGGACCGACCAGCGGAACGCTGGGGCCGGGACCCGGACGGGGCAGCGACGCGACGCGCGCCGCCTCGATGTCGCGCTCGAGCGCGGTGATCGAGGAGACGACGCCGGCCTGCATCCACTGCGGCAGGGTGCCGAAGCCGGCATCCTCGTGGAGGCAGCTGAAGATGCGCAGCGACGGCTCCAGCGCCCGCACCCGGCGCAGGGCGAAGGCGTGGCTGTACACAGCCTGAGGCAGGCCGCCCGAGATCTCGTGCGCACGCTGGAACAGCGCCCGCACGGTCGCGCGATCAGACTCGCTCGCGGTGTCGGCCAGCCCGTTTAGGGCGACCTCTCCCTGAGCGAGAAGGGTGCGGACCTGGGGAAGGTCCGGCGAGATGGAGGGGTGGAGGATCGTGGTACACGGCTCATTCGCCATGGGCCAGACCCCCGGCACCTGGGCCGAAGCCGCAGATGCCCAGAACAGGAGGGCCGCAACTGCGGCCAAAAATCTGGCATTCATCGGGTCGAAGGAGCCTTTCCGCAGGGTTACAAACACCCTGCTACAGAGATGAGAGTCACACGGAGGTGACCGGCCATTAAAGCATATTTCAGGGAAATTGTCGAGTCCAGAGCGCAGTTAGGACTCATGGACTCGGATCTCCCCCTTCCCTCCTCTAGCTCCTCCCTTCCTAAAGGCGGGAGGAGAAGGAAGAGGTGCTACGCACGCCTTAATACGTCATCCTCATGCAAAGCATGGGGATCCAGCGAATGTTGAATCAGAAAAAGTAGACGATCCTCTTTCGTCTGTCCCTGGATCCCCGTACTGCGTACGAGGATGACGTGGTAAAGAAAATGCCGTTCAGGCCTCACTCTTCTCCTCCCACCGAGCTCAGCTCGGAAGGGAGTAGCCAGAGGAGGGGAGGCTAGAATATATCCGGCAAAAAATTCTCTGGATTGGTTGGAATGCCGTTTTGTCTGACTTCAAAATGTAAGTGTGGACCGGTGGAGAGTCCTGCTCCTTGGTCTCCGGGGCGACCGCCGGAATAGCCAATGACATCGCCACGATCGACATAGGTGTCGGGTTGAACGGCGAACTTGGATAAGTGCGCATAAACGGTGGCAATACCACCGGCATGAACGATCATGACGTAATTTCCGTATTGTTTACCGGTGCGAGTCCAGGCGATGTATCCCCCAGCAGCCGCACGAATAGGCGTCCCTACCGGAACAGGCAGATCCATGCCTGGATGCTCAAAAAGATTACGGAACGGATAGGTCTTATCGTGAAAACGCGCCGAAATACCACGCGCAGGTGTAACGGGCCACTGCAACGTCGTATCGCCTTGCGCGAGGGCCTGGTCAGCTTGGTTTAATCGATCTTTTAGCTGATCTTGGAGATCGGCAATGCCACCAGACTCAACTTGTTGTTGCTGACGTAGCTCGTAGACGACCCGTTGAAATTCTCCCTCTTTATTCTGCGTTTCGGAAATAAGAGAAAGCTTGGCCTGTCTTTGACCATCGAGGGCTAATTGATCTTTTTGCAGCTGTCTCTGACGCTCAACCAAACGAGATCGTTCGGTTTCACGCTCTGTCTTGAGTTTTTCCATGTCCCCTTTTTGCCGCTTGAGGAGACCGGTTGCTTGAACCATCTCATCCTCAACCCGCTTCACTTCGTCCAACCGAGCAAAATACTCCGAAAAGGAGGGCTTTGTTAAAAAAACGTAGAGGGGACTCACTTGATCTGCCTGACGAATACGGCGTACGAGTTCTCCGATCGCTTCTTGACGACGGGTAATAAGAATTTGCTGTAACCGGATCTTATCTTCGAGACTTTGGATTTCATTATTTGCCAGTTCAATTTCCGTTTTGGTACGTTCGATCTGTAACTGTTGTTCTTCAATCTGATTTTCGAGCAGAGCGACTTGATTCTGAAGGGATAACACGGCACTCTCTTGCGTTTTCATTTTATTCTTATAGCCCTGAATCAGCGTATTCAGTTCATCAATGCGCTTCTTACGTTGTTTCACTTGCGTTTCGAGCTGTTCGATCTCGCGATTTAATTCACCCGTCCGAGCTTGATCTGCGGCTTCTTCATCTCCATTTACGGAAGCAGCTGATTGCGCTGATAGCTCAAAAACCGGCATCGCGATGACGCTCAGGAGCATACCGCTCAAAAAGATGACCAAGAAAGAACGTCGGGGCATCGCAGGCTATTATGCCAGATATGCTAGGGCGTCGTCGATCCTCTGAAGTGAACGCTCTTTTTGTAAGACGTAGAGAAGTTCAAAAGGGCTCGGAGATTTTTCTTTGCCGCTTAAGGCAACGCGCAGAGGCCAAAGAGTATCTCCGTTTCCCCATCCTTTCTCCACGATCCACGCACGTAAAGCCGTTTCGAGCGTCGTCATCGAGGTAAAATCCTTCGCGGTGTGCTCATGGATCCATGTCCGAACTCCATCTAAACGCGTCTTTGTCTCTTCTTTGGTTGATTTTTTCCAGATCACAATAGCGGGATCGTACTCAAGATGGTCCTTCGTGAGGGCGAGCTCCGCGATCATAACCGGAATGTCGTTCAGAGTAATCGCTCGTTCTTTGGCGATCTCGGCCGCTCGCAGCTCTTCTAGACGCTTGTCGGTGCCAATTTCGGTGGTAAAGACACTACGATCATCACAGAGCTGAAAATATCGATCGAGTGTAAGTTGTTTAATATAATACGCGTTGGTCCAATCGAGTTTCTCCATGTTCATGACTGCACCCGAATGATTCACTTTACGAAGGTCGAACAACTCAATAAGCTCTGCGCGCGTGAAAATTTCTCGATCGCTGGTTGGATTCCAGCCAAGCAAGGCGAGAAAATTAATCAGCGCTTCCGGCAGATAGCCTTTAGCGAGATAGGATTCGATCGAAACATCACCTTTGCGTTTCGAAAGCTTGGTCTTATCTGGATTCAAAAGAAGCGGTACATGGGCATAGACCGGCATCTCCCAGCCTAAGGCCTGATGCAACATAATTTGTTTTGGCGTTGACGAGGTCCACTCTTCACCCCGCAAGACATGCGTGATTTTCATGAGATGATCATCAACCACCACCGCCAAATGATAGGTGGGAAAACCATCTGATTTGAGAATGACCGCATCATCTACTTCACTGCTCTGAAAAGAAATGACGCCGCGAATCGCATCCTCGAAAGACAATGTCCCTTCCGGAACCTTCAGACGCACAACGTATGATGCTTGTGCCGTAAGACGTGCCTTGACCTCTTCGGCAGACAACGCTAAACAACGACGATCGTATTTCGTTGGCAATTTAGAAGCGGTTTGAATACGACGCATCTCATCCAAGGTTTCTGACGAGCAAAAACAGTGGTAGGCGTGACCACTTGCAAGTAACCGATCCACCACCGGACGATAGGTATCTAAGCGATGCGATTGAACATACGGACCATACTCCCCTTTTTCTTCGATGGTCCCGTCGGAACGAAGGTAGGGCCCTTCGTCGTAATCAATACCGAGTGTGTGCAATGTTTTGAGCAAGCTCTCCAAGGCGCCTGGAACAAGACGCTCTTGATCGGTATCTTCGATACGTAAGATCAATTGACCCCCTGATTGACGGACTAAAAAATAGTCATAGAGCACGGTTCGGAGCGTGCCGACATGCATAAAGCCAGTCGGGCTTGGAGCCAAACGGGCACGAACAGGACGTATCACAGGAGAAGCCATAGGGGTGATATTCCAGATTAACGAACCCTAACGACCTTGTCGAGTCAAAGAGGAAAGCGATGAACGAAGATGATCAAACAGAAATAAAATAGGAAAGACGATCACCGCACGGAAAATCCGTCCGATTCGAGCCGGTTGCTGACATAAACGCCAGAACCATTCAAATCCAAGACGGCGCACACACTGGGGCGCGCGTTGAATTGTTCCCGCCCAAAAATCAATTGTCCCTCCAATACCCACGACCACACGCACCGTTGGAAATTCGTGCACATGCCGAGCAATCCAACGTTCCTGGCGTGGGTGTCCGAAGGCCACGAAAAGAAGCTCTGGCGCCTCAAGTGTCAGTCGGGCGCAAGCTTCTTCACCCCGTTCATCCATCTCGCCTGTTTTTGTAATCGCACCTCCTTGTTCTGAGACAAAACGCAATTTTGGGTAGCGTAAACGTAAAGTAGCGACGGCTTCTTTCGCACGATGAGGATCTTCCCCGCCAATAAGAGCCACCTTCCAATCCTGCTCTTCGGCAAATGCGAGGAGATGCTCGGCAAGTTCGACTCCCGTCAAACGCGTCGTTCGTATTCCCTGGAGCCGTAGAGCGAGCCAGAGACCCATACCATCAACCGTGCGCAAATCGGCTTGATGAAGGGTATTTGTATAAACAGGATCATGTTTTGCTTCTAAGAGAATTTCTGGATTCGTGGTCACGATCCAAAACGCAGACGATCCCAAGACGCGGGCACGTAGGGATCGTTGAATCAGGGGCCAGGACCACCCTTCAATCGGAATGGAAAAAATATTATTGGACATTTTCACCTTTGGAAATTGATCCTTGCTCATTCATCGGCAACCCTCGTTGTTTTCGATGACGAACCGCGACACGATAACGCGCCAATTCTTTTTCAAGCGCAGCGGCAGCGGCGGCAAACTGAACGTCATCGTTACGGACGACCTCTTTCATGACTTTTTCGGCACGACGTTTCGCTTCTTCAACGCTCGCAATATTGAGCTCATCTGAACGTTCGGCGAAGTCCGCGAGAATCGTAACATCGCGCGTCTCGGGGGCGACTTCGACGAATCCTCCGGCGATGACGATCTCCTCGGTTTTCCCTTCGTGCGCGATCCGTAATGCTCCGGCGGCGACGAGGGAGGCAAACGGAATATGATGCGGAAGAATCGTAATCTCCCCATCCGGTGTCGGCAAAGAGACAGACGTTGCTTGATACTCGGCCAGCACTCGCTCTGGCGTTACGACACGGAGGCGAAAAGACATAATACAGAAAGATTATACCCGAACATCATCGACTCCACCCTTCATGTAGAAAGCTTGTTCTGGTTTATCATCATGTTTTCCATCCAAAATTTCTTCGAAGCCACGGATCGTCTCTGCCAACGGAACATAGACCACTGGCGTACCGGTAAAGATTTCAGCGACGTGGAACGGTTGTG
>CAYHTN010000032.1:0-15340 GCA_964359565.1 uncultured Gammaproteobacteria bacterium | reverse complement strand
TCCCACATCCCCTTGTAAAAGTCGTCGCATCGGTCGTGGCTCTTCGAGCTGTTTAATAGCCTCCCAAACGGCGCGACGCTGAGCATCAGTCAGCGGGAAAGGAAGGTGCTGCACAAAGCGCCTTGCGAATGCTTCATCAAAAGGAATAGCAATGCTCGGATGGATCACTTCCTGACGCTTAATCTGTTCATAAGCGAGACGATGAACAAAAAGCTCTTCAAACGCGAGACGCTGCCTCCCCTGCTCTGCTTCCTCAAGCGTTGTCGGTTCATGAACCGCATGAAGCGCGGCGTGGAGCGATAAAAAATCGTTGCGCGTTATCATTTCCTGAACCGCTGCCTCTTCTTCAGGCGTAACCACGGTCATTGCCTCCTGGATCAGGCGTCGATAGGTTTTTTGCGCCAATGCTTCGGTCAGAGCATAGACGGGAGCGATCTTCCCCGTCGCAATTGATTGTTTATCCGCTGGCTCCCACAGGGGAGATTTCATATGTGGGCCATAGACGCTATCGATTTCGACCTTACCCGAAAGACGGATTTCACGACCAGGCGTTAGCTCTTTCGTAAGCCAGGGTTGATTGAAGAAATCACAATACATTGTTCCGGATCCATCATTCACTTTAACGCGCATGATCTGCGTGCGTTTACGAAAAGTTCGTTTTTGTTCTGCAGAGATGACCTGGCCTTGAATCGTGACCACTTCTCCTGAAAGAACATTGCGAATGGCTCGACACTGAGAATAGTCTTCGTAACGACGAGGCAATGTCAGGAGAAGATCACGAATCGTAAAAATCTCAAGCGCCGCAAAGGCACGTCGGACCGCTGGAGTCGCGACTCTCAGAGCCGACAATGGTTCTATCCACGAGAACATAAAGGCATAGTAGGAAATGAGTAGTGTTCCGTCGAGAGACTTCTTCGTGGTATACTTGTCCCAGTTCTTATGCCAACCTACGCCCCCGAAATCGTCGAGGCTCTGTCTGCAGCGCAACGCACCTTTGTATGGGAGACCATTCCATTTCCGCGTTATGATCGGGGCACACGTTGGTATTTTTGGATGACCATCGCTGCCGTTTTTTTAGTGGCTTACGCTATTTGGTCCGGTAATTTTCTGTTTGCATTCCTCGTTCTTCTCATCGGCATTATCTTGATTTTAGCGGGCAATGAAGAGCCAATACCCACCCTCATTCAAATCGGTGAAAATGGCATCGTCCACGGTGGCAAACTCCATCTCTTTCAAGACCTCGGTCTCTTTGCCATCGTTTACCAACCTCCGAACGTAAAAGTGCTCTATATCGATACAAAAGGCCTGGTAGCCCCCCGTCTCCGCATCCCTCTGGAGGATCAAAGTCCCGTAGAAGTACGCAATTTTCTCCAAAACTACCTCCGCGAAAATACCGACTTGCAAAACGAGTATTTCTCTGATATCTTAGCACGGCTCCTGAAGATTTAAGGCTTAAATAAGGCCATAAATACAAAATAATAAATATCGATAGCGACGCTCCAATTTGGATGCAGACCGCGAAGCGACTGAGTATTTCGACGAAGCGTACCGGAAGGTACGGTAAGGAGAAAACGGAAGAAGCGACAAAGGTATGCGCCAAATTAGAGTGTCGCTCCATGCACTCGTAGCTCAGCTGGATAGAGCGCTTCCCTGCGAAGGAAGAGGTCAGACGTTCGAATCGTCTCGAGTGCACCATAGGAAACTCAGCCAATAAAAGGCTGAGTTTTTTACAAGTCATGCTCCCGTCGATACGTCGCACTCGCTCACAGCAAAAGACGTGCGAGAATCCCTTTCATCCCGTGTCGAGATATCCTCGTGCCGTCTGTACGATGTTTTCTACCTCATCGAACGGTGCTTGCTCAGAAAAGAGTGGTTCATGGGAGGGCGAAATAAAGGATTCTAATAGCATGAATGCGCGCATAAGAGAGTCTGGCCCAAGATCTGCATATCGTGCTACCAGGTTGAGTTGTGATTGAGGATCACTTTTTAATGGGTAGAGAAGAGCGAGCAATTTCCAATGTGTCACCGGACGTTGTTGTGGAATTGAGCGCCATCTTTCAACAATATTCGCGCTGATTGTTGTAGCACTGGCAGAAGCAAGACGTTCACGAAACAGTTTCTGGCCAGCAAATGTAAGCGCTGCTTCCTGCATACGCAAGGCAGGATCATCTGGACGGCATGCCACTTCAACCATGCTTTTGTCATCCATATTCACCGGAGCATGATGAACCTGGAATGCTTCCATCACCGCTTCGGGAGAAATGACACGGGCAGGAAGCGATTGCTTTTGCCAACGGGCCAAAACCACATTCACCGCAAGATCCCTCACAGTGAGATATTTATTAATCCCATCACTCATGAGGTAGAGCCTGTCCCCGGGTGCAAGGGACACTTCAAATACATCCGGAGATAGCTTCTCATGATGCTCACCGCCACCCAAAAACTGATGGTGTTCAGGTGTCAGGCGTGTGAGCTTACCCGTCTTCGCTTGATAATGATACCCTTCGCTGTCACCAACATTCACAATCAAAGCACGTTCCCCGCCTCCCGGACCTTCAAAAAGATAGGCGGTGCAAGCCGTCGTTGCCATCTTATGATACGAGAGACTGATTCCTGAAACTCGCCTCTTTTCCAACTCCTGCACCCTCTGGCCAATGGTGACGATTATCCGATGAATTTCTTCCATCGTCGCTACCATTTTCCCCTTTCGCACCGAAGGGGCGTCTTTCATCCATGTCTGCGCCCGAGACGCCAAAAGAAACGCAGTGAGACGAGACGCGATGCGACTTCCATCAGTAGAACCTACGCCGTCAAAGACGCCCACAACCCGACCTTTTCGTAAGACCTCAGGTTTTACCGACCGAATATCGATGGGTGGACGCCACTGATCAAGAACCTCTCTTACGATTTCCCGTAGCCTAGGGATCTTCTCAACGCGCTCCAGTTCATTCATCAGTACCTCAAAATTTTGTGTTGTCTCGTCTCCGGGGAGGAGTACCGTATCTTGACTATATCCCTTTGCCGGATCGTGAAAATGCTTATCTCGATTTACCGTACTCATGATAAATGCCGATGGCGGAGGAAGCTCTATCCAAGGATCGGTAGGCTCATCGTCATCAAAACCCATATCTTCTTCGGTTAGTTCAACGATCTGATCTTCTTTCCGATCCTCTTCCTCGAGCACCGATCTGATCGGATGATAGAGTTTTTCTTCTACAAATTGCCGAAGTTCTAATCTATCCGTTCGTGCATTCAGAAGGCGACGGAAGGCAAAGAGCATGACGACCGCTATGATCGGATCCGTCTTTGCCGTTTCAAGAATGTGGAGAACCGCTTTCGTGGGGTGATGCACGGCCGCAAACAACGCCTGAAGCTTCGCCTGTTTTGACAATGTGACCGATTCTCTCATGAGACGCAGATAGCGACGCGCCTCGGCAAGAGGAACGATGGGCGCAAAGGATCCGAGCCGCTCTCGGAGCACTTCATCCGTGAGCTCGGAAGAAAAAGAACGCGAACCTTTTCGATCAGACATAAGATAATGGAAGTATAGCAAAAATACCGATTACCCGATGTGAGGATAAAAAGAGTCCCTCGCATCCAGTGTTGGAAACGAGGGAAGAGGGACTAGTTTGAGCCTGCGCCGCCGGTAGTGCGGGCAGATTGACCGTGACTCCCACGCTCATGGGCGGTCCAGAGGGCGAAGTAGCGGCCCCGACGCTTGACGAGCTCGTCATGGGTGCCGGACTCGATCACACTTCCGTGCTCGAGGAAGTAGATCTTGTCGGCGTTACGCACCGTGCCAAGACGGTGCGCGATCTTCACGATCGTTTTCCGCCTTTTCGCGAGCAGTTCGACCGCCTCGTGGATGGCGAGATCGCTTTCGGCGTCGACGAAGGCCGTGGCCTCGTCAAACACGATGACCTCGGGATCGACGAGCAGGACGCGCGCGATCGCGATCCGTTGGCGTTCGCCGCCGGACAGTTGCTGACCATCATGGCCTACCAATGCGTCGTAACCACCAGCGAAGGTCATGATCTTATCGTGGATGTTCGCGAGTTTGGCCGCCGCGATGATCTGGGCACGGGTCGCTTCCGGCTTGCCGTAGGCGATATTGTCCGCGATAGACATGTCGAAGATCTCGACATCCTGGGACACCACCCCAATCAGCCGTCGCAACACTTTGATCGCGATGTTACGGACATCCACCCCGTTAATGAGGAGAGTGCCCTGATCGAGCTGAATGAAGCGCACGAGAACCTTGGTCGCCGTGGTCTTGCCGCTTCCTGAACCCCCGACGAGCGCGGTGGTACGACCCGGCTCAATGGCGAGGTTGATGTGGTTCAGGGCAAGGTAGTCCGCCCGGAGAGGGTAAGCGTAGCAGCCGTCTCGGTAGACGATTCCATTCCCGACCTCCGGCACCGGAACCGGATGTTCCGCTCCCACGATCGCGCTTTTGGCCGCAAGTACCTTCATCATTTCTTCAACCGGGTTAATCGCTTCCACGTACCGGTCGAAGATGTTGCCCACGTTGTAGCACATGCGGAAGAGCCGATCCGCAAGGACATACACCAAGAAGAGGTTGGTCAACATCGCTTGATCGTAGAAGGCCTGTACGAGACAGACCGCTACAACCCCGACGCGGCCGAGGTCGATGAGAGTGTTACGCCAGACGTCTGTCTTGTCGTAGAAACTCATCTCGCGATCGATCATGAGCTTGATACGGTCTTGGAGCTCACCGAGTCGAGCGATTTCTCGCTCTTCCTGGCCGAAGATCCAGACCGTGCGCACGCAGCTCACGATGTTTCCGAACAATCGGTCGACCTTGCGCTTGAGATTGTGCCGCGCCAGTCGATCCTTCATCTTGTGCGCGCGCGTGAGGAGCGTCAGGGCGATGAAGAGTGTGCAGATTACGACAATGACGATCGTCGAGACCCAGGAATACCAGGTCACCGTGATGACGGTCACCACGAACATCCCGATGAGTGGCACGAGGTCCTTAGACAGAAGAAAGGTGATCTCGGTCACCTTTGCGACACCTCGACCGATCGTCCCTTGCAACTCTCCCACATTGTGCGTCTCGTGAAAGACCCCGCCGAGGTGAAGCAGCTGCTCCAGAAAACGGATCGCGAGTCGATGCTCCAGATCGATGGCGATACGGCGCTCAACCCTCGACTTCGCCCACTGAATCCCCGACTTGAGGATCACGACGAGGACGATGAGAGCAAGCTTGATGCCGATCGATTGCTTCGCGTGCGCGCCTCCTCGAATGGCATCCTGGATCATCGAGGTGATGATCCCAGGCTCGAAGATCGCGAGAACTTGCATGACGGTAATGATGCTTGCAACGGCAAGCATACGACCGTGGTACAGCTTCGTGAGGGTCCAATAGGCCCTCAGAAACTGTGCCGCCCCTCCTTCCGCTTTTTGCTCTTGTTCTGGCTCGACCATCACGACCCCTTTCGAACGTGCTTTTCAGCATTGTGAGTTTTTGATGTGTTGCTCCTTCTCTCTTTATTATTCCTTATAAATGGAGAAGGAGCCTCACATCCACCCACATCGACTGAATGAAAAACCGTACGCAATTCTGACAGGATTGTCAAACCTGAAAAGAAGACCTCCTTGGCATCTATTGGAGGTCATATTCTGTTTATTGATGACAAACGATCTACCAACTCACGCGCGGAGAACGACGGGGGGCAGACGTGCGTGAAGTGCTATTCGAACCACGAGCACCGTGAGAACCTTGGCGTCGTTGCGAAGAGCCACCGGATGCTGGTCTTGGAGAGCGAGCTCCGTAGGACGGTCTTCGTTCAAATGAACGTGGACCGCGTTCTGGTTCAAATTCTACCCGAGGTAACGCACGAGCTGGAGGCAATTCTGTCGCCTGCGTGACCGGAAGATTCATGCGTAAGAGACGTTCAATATCTTTTACCTCATAGCGCTGATCAGGGGTCGCGAAAGAAATTGCATGACCACGATGAGAGGCGCGTCCGGTACGACCGATGCGATGAACGTAGTCTTCGGCTTGGTCAGGCAGATCGAAGTTTAAGACCAGCTCAATCCCCTGCACGTCGATGCCGCGAGCGGCGATATCGGTCGCGACAAGCACGCGAATACGACCGATCTTAAAGCCATCCAGGGCTGCCTTACGTTGAGCCAGGGTGCGATTGGAATGCAATTCTGCAGAGGTATGTCCTATCCCACGAATGGCAAGCGCAATGCGCTTTGCGCCATGCTTGGTGCGAGAGAAAACCAGCACTGTGCCTTTATATTCTGCCAAGAGTTTTTCAAGTAACCGAGTCTTGTCTTCTTTGCGAACAAAGAAGAGTTCTTGTGTCACGCGATCAGAAGCGGTACCGGCGCGCGCGATTTCGACGCGGATCGGAAGCTTCATGTAGGAATTGGCAAGGCGGACAATTTCTTGTGGCATGGTTGCCGAAAACAACATCGTTTGGCGTTCGGCCGGAACATGCTGCATGATGCGCTGGATTTGCGGAGCAAAGCCCATATCAAGCATACGATCGGCTTCGTCGAGCACTATCACGTTTACATCATGGAGCTTGAGTACTTTTTGATCGAGGTGATCGTTAATACGTCCAGGCGTTCCAATAAAAATATGTGGATTGGCTCGAAGTTCACGAATCTGACGATCAATAGGCATCCCACCAATCAGAACAACGGTTTTTAGTCCGATCTGCTGGCCAATGCGCTGGAGCGATTCTTGAACTTGAAGCGCGAGTTCACGTGTCGGTAAGACGATAAGACCGCGACCACGCGTTTGGGCGAGGCGCTGAATCATGGGGATACCGAACGCGAGTGTCTTCCCCGTTCCGGTTTGTGCAATTCCCATCACATCCTTGCCCTCAAGGGCGACCGGGATGGACTGAGATTGAATCGGCGTTGGCGTGGTGAATTTGAGCTTCTCAAGCACGTCTAAGAGTTTGGGTGCAATGCCGAGGCCATAGAAGCCGTTCGGAGCATCCGTTTGTTGTGGTGTCATATTGTATGTGGTGACCCGATTCCGATTGAGTCATTTCCACATGACACCGAAAGGCTCGAGTCCAAATCTGCTCTCAAAAAAGAGAGAACAGGTTTAGATGAATGAAGGGCTCAAGTATATATTATTTTTACGAATCTGTCCATACCTCATCACAAGATTTTAGCTTCATAAAGGCAAAAATACAGAGAGAGCCTGAGAAAAAAGCTCTCTTTTTGCAATAATCACCCTATTTCGTGAACGCCTTGAGATCCGCTAACACGGCTTCGGCGTGCTGCTCTGGTTTTACCTCTTCGTAAATCTTCGCGATCTTTCCTTGAGGATCGATCAAAAAACTCATGCGAAACGTGCCCATGTACTCGCGACCCATAAATTTCTTCTTTCCCCAAACGTCATAGGCATTCACAAGTTCTTTATCAACGTCCGCAAGCAACGTAAACGGCAATTGATTTTTCTCGATGAACTTCACATGTTTAGCTATGGGATCCACGCTGACACCAAGCACCACCGCATCCAACTTCTTAAATTTTGGAAAATGATCACGAAAGGAACAGGCTTCTTTGGTACATACTGGTGTATCATCTTTTGGATAAAAATACAGAAGGACCCACTTTCCTTTGTACTGTTTTAACGACTGCTTCTTGTCATTTTGATCGAGAACTGCAAAGTCAGGAGCCTTGTTTCCTACGGCGAGTTTCATATAGGAAGATCATAACAAGAGAATCTCAAAGAGGAAACTATTGTCCTCACCGCCTCCGACTTCCCCCTGAACGAGGGGAAAGCACCTTGAATAGAGCCCCCCTATTAAAAAGATCCCTCTTACACAGGAAAGATGCAAGAGGGGAGGGATCTTTGGAACGTTGTATTTTTTAAGAACCGCTGATCAAGTCTTCGACGCTAATATTAAAGACCTGGGCCAAGCCAATCAAGGTTTTGATCGTTGGATTCTTATTCGCACCGGATTCAAGCTTGATGACGGTGTTGTAGTTTACCTTCGCTTCGCGAGCGAGTTCATCACGAGACATGTCTTGCGCGACACGAAGCTTTCTAATGATCGAAGCGAGCTTGGCGAGATTGTATTTCTTTTTCATACGAGAAAGGCGTAAAGGAATCAGGTCGTGGAGTTACCAGTCTAGAGGAAGACAGAGGAGATTTCAAGACCCCCCAAAAGCAGACTCAAGAAATCACCCTAGAAAAGCCAGGCCTCTGTTAAAGTAAGAAGAACGGGTGTACTCCAGAAAATAACAAAATGTTACTCTGTTGATCGCCGGATGAGTATATAAATATTTACGCGAATTGGTCAAGAGGGGGGTATGATTGAAGTACACCGATTGGGGCAAAGGTGATTTCTTGTTCTAATTTGAGAGGCTCAGAACAAATAATATGGGTTTGATCGTCGTTCCAACGATGCAAGGCATAATACTCAGGATGACAAGAAAAATGATTGAGCGAGTAGATTCCTTCCGCGGTCGCGAGACCGAGATTCAGAGCCACGATCTCACGACAATGACGATGCAAAAGCACGCGTACGCGCTCGAGCGCATCTTGAGGGGAGTGCTCTTTGAGCTCTTGCTGAACCAGATAACAAATCTTTTCTGCGCCAATACGGCCAGGGATATTCGGAAGGGATACTCCTTTTAGTAATCCGTTAAACACAAACGCGTACCGATCGAACAAATAAGGCTGATTGAACTCAATCACGCCCTTATGATGCGCAAATGAGGCGGCACGTGCATGAGCGACAAGCGTACGGGTGGCAGGAACATCTTTAAAATGATCGGTTTCTTGCCAAACCGGCGCGAGCGACGTTCGCCTTTCCCAACCCAGAACAGGGTCGATCCAGGCGATCCCATACCCATCTCCTTGCCAGTCACCGTCTAGCGCCTTGCTCTTCTCAGACATATCCGAAAAAGCCTTTAAGAGCCCTTCCGGTTGGATGGGTTCATGAAAACGAGCCAAGAGAAAACGGCACATACTAGGATAGAGAGACGAGTGCCTGTTGAAATGCCTCAATCGCAAGATCAATTTCTGCTTCTGTCACGACGAATGGAGGGAGTAATCGTACGACATTTTCGCCCGCAGGGATGACAAGCACGCGATGATCTTGCAAAAGCTTCAAAAGTTGATTGCGCTTCTCTTTGAGAACGAGCCCAATCATAAGACCTTCTCCGCGCACTTCCGAAATCAACGGAGCCGGAAGGGCCTTGAGACGATCCCGAAAGATCTGACCAATAGCCCTGACATGAGCGAGCTGCGTCTCATCAAGAAGATGAAGCGTCGCTAGCGTTCCTGCACACGCGAGTGGATTCCCCCCAAAGGTAGAAGTATGAATATGCTTTGGAATTGACGCGGCCACTGCCTCCGTAAAGACGGTCGCACCTACAGGAATACCTCCAGCCAGTCCCTTTCCTAAACAAACAATGTCTGCCGAAACGCCTGTCTTTTGACTCGCAAGAAACGTTCCTGTTCTGCCAACGCCCGTTTGAATTTCATCAATAATGAGCAAGACCTGCTTCGCGTCACAAAGACGACGGACTTCTTGTAAATAGGTTGATGCAGGAACGGAGATCCCGCCCTCGCCTTGAATAGGTTCAACGATAAACGCGGCGGTCTCATCGGTCATCGCTCGTTCTAACGCTGTCGGATCATTAAAAGGAACGGTTACGAACTCCCATAAGAGAGGTTCGAATGACTTTTTATATTTCTCCCCTGCTGTCGCCGATAAAGCCCCTAAGGTTTTGCCGTGATAGCCATGATCGCAGACGATAAATCGCTTTTTGTTGGTCTTCAGAACCGCAAACTTGAGTGCCGCTTCGATCGCTTCCGCTCCTGAATTGGACCAGTACGCTTGAGAGAACGTTGGACCGCAACGTTTCACAAGCTCGTGAGAAGCTTCCGCCCGTTTATCATTCGTAAAACTACTATGAAGCGTCGTCAGCGCCTTTATTTGAGTCACGAGTGCCTCGGTGATGACAGGGTGACCGTACCCAAAAATATTCACGCCATAGTTACTCATGAGGTCGAGATATCGATCCCCTGCGTCGCTATACAAAAAGGCTCCTTCCCCACGAACGAGGGTAAGGCCACGTTGCACATACGTATTCGCTGTTCGTGCCTGTTGTAATGCTTGATAATCCATACGTTAAGAGAGTACCGTTCCTTTCCCCGCTAAAGCCGATTCAAGCGGATGCTCGATTCGTCCATCGCCCCAATACATTTTTTGGATACCGCGTTCAAACGCGTTCTGCGTTCCCAATAACTTTTTTTTCATCCGTCCCATGGCAAAGGGAAGAAATTCTTCAAGCGATTCTTTTTTGATCTCTGAGATAATACTGGTCGGATCTTTTACATCTCGTAACATACCCGGGGCTTCAAAAAGGACGATCATTTCTTTGATACCGAGAGCTTCAGCCATAATCGCCGTCGCGAAATCATTATCGGTGTTCACCATCTCTCGTTCTAGACTCAGCGCCGGAGGGCAGATCACCGGAACATAGCCTTGATTAACGAGTAGATGGAGAAGGTCTGCATTCACCCGCTGGACTTTGCCCGTCAGATTATCTTTGATGAGGCGTGTTTTTTCACCTTCGACGGCATAGACCGCTTCTTTTTTCTTTGCCTCCCAAAGTCGGCCATCGATACCCGAAAGACCAACTGCATTCACGCCATGCTTCTGCAAACACGCAACAATTTTCTTATTCAAAAGACCGGCGTAGGCCATCAGAAAAACATCCATCGCTGCTTCGTCGGTATATACGCTCGTGACTCCGGACGGGGAGGTCATGGTTTTCGTTGGGATTCCTAACCGTGTCGCCAGCTCATCTCTTGTCGCGCTCGCACCATGCACGATGACGATTTTTTCACCGCGCGCAATGAGAGATGCAACATCTTCACAGATGGCGTTGAGATCAATCCCCTTCCCTCCTCCAATCTTGAGCAGATACATATTAAATAGGATGTAGCCCTGGAAAACGAAGTCCTATCGTTTCTTCAAAGCCAAACATAAGATTCATAGCTTGAATCGCTTGACCCGCTGTTCCTTTCACGAGGTTATCAATCGCCCCAATCACCACCAGACGATTGGTATGTTTGTCCATTTCAAAACCGATATCACAATAGTTCGTCCCTTGAAGAATCTTCGGTTCGGGATAGCGATAAATGCCCGTATTTTCTTTGACAATGCGGATAAACGGCTCGGTCCCGTAGGTTTGTCGATACGCTTTCCAGATATCTTTTTCGGTCACTCCTTCACGAGGGATGGCATGAATGGTGACAAGCAATCCACGCACCATATCGATCGCCGTCGCAGAGATGCCGACCTGCAGACCCGGGAGTTCTTGCTCAATTTCAGCCGTATGACGATGACCCGTCGGCATGTAGGAACGGACAACGCCTGAACGTTCTGGATGATGTGAAGAAAGCGAAGATGTCATGCCCGCTTGAGAGCTGCTCATCTTGGCATCAATAATAACCTGCGACTGAATCAAGTTATGTTTATGCAGTGGATAGAGCGCAAGCGTAGAGACCGTCGCCTCACAACCCGCACAAGCGACGTAGGAAGCGGTTTTAATCTCTTCACGATGGAGCTCAGCAATGCCGTAGATAAATTGCGGCAAGAGCTCAGGGAGTGCATGTGGCTTGTGATACCATTTTTCAAAGGTTTCTTGCTCATGCAAACGAAAATCTGCTCCAAGATCAATAATTTTTGGCGCAATCTTTTGGAACGCGGTCATCTGCCCCATCGAAATTCCATTCGGGAGACCGATAATCAGAAGATCACACGGCTCCAGCTGATCAGGGGCGATAAAGAGGAGCGAGGTCACCTTCCGCAGGTTTGGATGCGCAACCGAAATAGGCTGTCCCGCAAATTGACGGGACGTCACTTGTTTGATCGTTACTTCAGGATGTTCAAGCAAAATCCGGAGAAGCTCCCCGCCCGCATACCCTGATCCGCCAATAATTGAGACGGTGATCATGACTTCTTTTCGTTATATTTCTTGATACAGTAATCGATCATCGCTCCAGAGATACTCACACCCGTTGGCGCTTCGGAGTTCTTGAATTCCATGGTGTGATTGATCTCGTTGATGCTATAGCCATTTGCCGCTTCAAAGACGTCGAGAGCGAGGATCCCTCCACCGACAGCGTCTGATGCTGCCTTCGCAATTTTCATGAGTTCAGGCGTGAGAGGACAATTCGTCGCCTGTCCTCCTCTCGCCGTATTCGTAATCCAATGAGGAGAGGTGCGATAAATCGCGCAAATCGCCAGACCATCAATCACAAAGAGACGAATGTCGCGACCCGGTTTATTCACATACGCCTGAAGATAGATCGCCTTATGCTCTGGTGAACCCAACACATCTTTGTGCTCGATAATCGCTTCGAGCGCATCCATGTCATTGATTTTCGCAAGTAAACGCCCCCAAGAACCTAGATTTGGCTTGATGACGACGGGGAATCCTCCTAAACGCTCAATCGCCTGTTTCGCTTCTTCGGGACCAAAAACAAGGGCAAAAGCGGGAGTCGGAACACCCGCACGCTCAAGCGCGAGAGAAGTAAGAAACTTATCTTCACATACCGAAGCGATCGCTGAACCATTCACGACCGTGATTCCCATCGCTTCTAAAAAGTGGGTCGCGTACGTCCCTTTGACGGTTGAGACACAGCGTTCCAACGCAATATCAAAGTCTGGTTTGTAGGTCGCGGGATGAAGAATTTCGGTACGAACGTCCACAAGCTTTACCGTAACGCCCTTTTGTTCGGCAGCCGCAATGAGGAGCTTCTCATCCGCACGAATGGTGGTATGTAAAATTCCTAGGGTAAACATAGAAAGGAAAACAGATACGTCCGATGAAATAAGGAAAACTGAGGTTACTCACCCCAGTCCTCTTCCACAGCTGGCGCCTGTGTCAGGGTCGCGATTCCACCATTGAAGGCATCGACGACAAGCTTGGTCTTACATTCGGTACAGGTCACGACTTCTGTTGCCTGCGTATCCGCCTGAAGCGTTACCGCGCCCGCACAGACCGGGCATTCACCGGAAGGAATAGTCATATCGCAGGAGTATAACGAGAGAAATAATCACGCGTCAATGAATAATTGTGGGTTCCTTGGCTAAGGCATGAATCAAGTCCGAGCGCCAATGCGTATGATGACAATGATGTTTTGGGTAATAAAAGAGACCCGTCTCCGGGTGCGTTTGTGCGTCTAAAAAGATCAGCTGAAGGAAATTATTGGCAACCGATTGTCAACTAACATAAAATATTATTTTAGAGGGTACGTATTAGAAACAGCGATTCTTTGCTAAAGACAGCAAAACCGTGCTCTTCTTTGCACGGTTTCACATGGCGGAGAGGGAGGGATTCGAACCCTCGAAACGTTTTTAAGACGTTTGACGGTTTAGCAAACCGTTCCCTTCAGCCTCTCGGGCACCTCTCCACGATGTACCTACAGTTCTATTCAAACCGAAGGTGCCGGCATCTTAGCAAAGTCCAATTGACGGAGCAATACCGCGATTCTTCCCAAGAAATCCCTATTATGAACTCGACAAGGCCCAAAAAATCGCCTATCCTGACGACGCCTTACTACCCTTCCTTGTTTATACGAGCAAAGCGAGTAAGCGCAGGCATCTCCCGAAGCGCAAGACGTGAAGCAACGCTCAACGCCTGAAGCGAAGGGAGATAAGCCGAGCAGGAGAGGTGGCTGAGTGGTCTAAAGCAACGGACTTGAAATCCGTCGTACGGGAAACCGTACCGAGAGTTCGAATCTCTCCCTCTCCGCCACGTAAAGACCATGCATATATATGCTGGTTTTTTCGTTATGGTCCACGTGGCTGCGCCATCCTCTGCTCAAGATCTAACAAATAGTTCTTGATTGTATCCCCATATAAATATTTTCCTCGGCTACCGTCCGTGCGGATGACGCGATGACATGGCACAAGTAACGCCAGTCGATTGCGCCCACAGGTCGTGCCCACGGCACGAACGGCGTTTGGGCTTCCCACGGCTTGCGCGAGATCTTTATAAGAAGCGGTCTGGCCATAGGGAACAGCGCTCATTGCTTTCCAAACTCGCTGGTAGAATTCTGTCCCGTCTTGTTTTACAGGTATCTGCTCAAGCGCGTGTTTGTCTCCTCGAAAATAAGCTTCTGCCAATGCACCATACGGATGCGTCGACTGTTCTTTCTCAAACACACCGAAACGAAGTGCTTGCGGAAGTCGCGTGAGAAGATCTGAAAGAGAACCAAAACCAGAAGCGTAAACAAGATCCTCTGATCTTCGTTCGGTCACATGTTCTGAGATTAAATGAAAATCTCCAACCGGCGTTGGTGTCGTCATGAGATACAGCAACATAAAAGTTTCTTATCACAACTGGATCATGGTGCCTAGAGATTATGGTTCTGTTGATACGTTCATAAAAAGGTCTATAAGAATGATCTATACCTACTAGCAACCATCCTTCTCAAAGCAGTCACCGGCCTGTATGATTGCTCCATCATTGTCATCGATTACACATATATGTCTGAAACAACACCTCCACAGCTTAGCCCTCAAGAACGACTAGCGAGACTTGCCGCTAGAAGAGACTTGAGCGCCGCGCACGCGAGCGAACTGGCGAAAGGGATCGCTCAACCACAAGCGATTCGTTTTCAAACGATCGTCTTAGAGCTCATGCAACGGTCCGACGATCAACCCGCAATCGTCGAAGCTCTGGTAGAGCTATTGCGCTCATTAGAACACTGTGCTGCGTTTGGTGCATCGGAGAAACCTCTGACCAAGGGAAGAGTAGAAATGATTGCAAATGCTATTTACAAAGCGGCAGAGGATCTGTCACCACGTAATCATTAGGCTTGCCGAGAATCGATTATTGTAAACTTCAACTAGATGCTTCACGACAAAACCAATCCTCATCGGTTGGCTTTGTCGTTTTCCCATCGTTGAGCTACCATGCTTTCAATCCTATGAGAATCTATGTCTTAGGAAGTACGACCTTCATGCATGACATGGTTCGCGCTCGTGATGAGCTCCGTGCCCTTGGTTACGATGGTTGGATCCATCCTGATTATGATGCGTATGTTCGTGGCGAATGCGATGACCGTATTAAACGCGCTGCTCATGGAGAGCATGCCGCAATCAAGCGTGAGCAGAACTATTTGAAAGTACACTACCAAAATATTCTTGATAGCGATGCGACCCTGTTCGTGAACGGCGAGAAAAAAGGCATCAAAAACTATATCGGTGGAAATGCCCTCATTGAAATGGGGCAAGCCTATGTAAACAATAAAAAAATATTTCTCCTGAATGGTCTCCCTACTGATCTCGCCTATACCGCGGAGATTGAATGT
>CAYHTN010000031.1:0-15833 GCA_964359565.1 uncultured Gammaproteobacteria bacterium | reverse complement strand
CCCACCCCTCCCTCCTCGTCTTGACGCCCCTCATCCAAAAACGCTATCCTAAGCCAGCAAATTCAAATCGGAAGGCTTTTATTTGGATGCAGACCGCGAAGGGAGTGAGGCTTTTTGTGAGGCGTACCGGAAGGTACGGTGAACAAAAAACGCAGCGAGCGACAAAGGTATGCGCCAAATAAAAGCCTTCCGCTAAGCCGGGATGGCGGAATTGGTAGACGCACGGGACTCAAAATCCCGCGATCGCAAGGTCATGAGAGTTCGATTCTCTCTCCCGGCACCACGTAAAGACCTTCCATTTATTGGAAGGTCTTTACGTTAAGGTCAACGTGGCGCAGCCAGCAGCGAGGTTTACGCGGCACGTAAAATCATTTTATACACGAATCTTTACGCCTGCCCCGTTCTACGGGGTGGCACGGCCAAATCCTCGATCGAAAAAGACAACGGGAGATTAGAAAAACCGAACCCAGCTCGGTTTTTCATGATCTGTTTATCTGCCCATCGCGTGCATCACTCCCTGACGTAGCTGCTCGTAACCAACCGCACCACTATACAGCACTCCATTGATAAAAGTCGCGGGCGTACCGGTCACTTCTGCATTACTTCCCGTCATCAAATTCTCGTTTATTTTATCTGCACCTTGATGGCCGTTCATACAGGTTTCAAAAGCTTGAGGGTTGAGGCCTTGTTGACTTGCAGCCGTCGTATAAGCTACCGTGCCAAGATTTGCCCCGTTTGTGAAGAGATAGTCATGCATGGTCCAAAAGGCAAACGATCCACCAACGCGACCGGCACATTCAGACGCTTCGGCGGCCATCTGCGCATTTGGATGGATAGAGGCTAACGGGAAGATGCGATAGACGACACGAACATCTTGAGGAAACTCTTGCAACAACCGATTGACATCTGGTGCATGGCGTTGACAGGTTGGACATTCGTAGTCGGAATACACGATGACCGTGACAGGAGCCTGCGCATTGCCACGAATATGGTCGGAGGCGTTCACGGGAGCAACTGAGCTCATGATCGACATTTGCGGATCATGCATCGACCACGGATCGGTCTCGTTTGGAAGGGAGAGCGGTTCAGCAGGTGGAGCAGCGGGTTCTGTTGACATCGTCGCCTGCTTCCATTGATCCAAGAGCGCCTTTAACGAAACCGCTCCTTCGGGGATGGCGACTTGGCGATCCGGAATTGCGCGCATGGAGATACCGAAACGAACGTCTGTAGTAGATTTACCATTGTAATATTTCACTTCTTTCCCATTCTTCCAATCATAACGATAAACCGAGTCGGTTTTCACATACGCCCCCTCGAGACGGTCTAACGTCGTTTTAGTGGCGTTCACAACGGCAACCAACTTCAGAGGGGCTATTAACGTCTGAAACTCCTTCTTCGTCTTAGCGCGGTCCTTGGCCGTCATCTTTACCCCTCCGGATTTAAGCGCTTGGGCATCGACGTAATCCAACATGCGGTCCACAAATTTTGGGTTGAGACGGATGCGGAGACGCATCATCTGATCGCCATTGGTCGCTTTGTAACGCTTTTCAACCCTCGCAACTTGAAAGACAGATCCGGGAGCAAGCAATGCCTTGATCTCTTGTAAGTTTGATAACTTACTCGCTTCGGTCAAGCTTGGTGAGAGCAACGCAAGATCACGCTCTTCAGCCAGCTCCGTCGGATCAATCTTAATCCAGGTCCCGATCAAGGCACGAAGATCTGGCTGGCCTGGAGAAGAAACTGTTGGGAGTTCAGCGAGCAAGACTGGCGCAACATCACTGACACGAACATAGAGCACTTTTTGAACCACGCGTAGTTCGATCGTCATCGGATTCTGAACCCGAACTGGCTGCCCCGTCCCGGACTCCCAGTCAAATTGTGGAACACGAATCGTGACGATACCGTCCGCCTCTGTCGCCGAACGCATGAAGGTCTCGGTTGTCACCGCCACCCGCACGCGTGCATGTTCATTTCCACTCGCATACGGGTCCTTTCTTAGAACCTTCGTGTCATGTCGAATATCTAATTCAAACGCCGTATTTTCGGCCCGATGCTCCTGAACCGCATTGGTTAAACTGCGATCAAGTGCCTGCTGAGGCGTAAGCACCGCCGCGAATGAAGTAAGTGGTATTAACAAGGTACTAACGGTACACACCGCAAGAGAAAAACGTTTCATCATATGGATCTAGGATACGTGGGACGAACCAGAACGTCAAAAGAAAATCGCCAGAAAAACCAGCTTTCCTTCTCCATTCTTGCTTGACATTCTCCTCAAACGTCCTTATGATACCGGCACATTTGAGTAACAACTAAATGACGAGGACTCACAATTTTGGGTGCAGCACGCGAAACAACCGAGCATTTTGACGAGGCGTACCGAAAGGTACGGTGAGGAAAAAGCGGAGGTTGTGACAAAGTGATGCGCCAAAAGTGTGAGTACTATAGCGGGGTAGAGCAGCCTGGTAGCTCGCCGGGCCCATAACCCGGAGGTCGCTGGTTCAAATCCAGCCTCCGCAACCATAAAAACACTCACTTATTAAGTGAGTGTTTTTAGTTCATCTCTTTTCTTCTTTCAAGCAGACAATTGATCATTCTCTCCTTGAAAGAGGTCCAGACGATCTTCTATGCGTCAGGACGGAGTGTAGACTTGCGGCAGAAGAAGAGCTGCCGAGAGAAGCAGGGAGGGAGCGTGTGGTTCAGCCGGTGGCCTGAAGTGCCTGACGGGAGCTCACCGCATCCCCCACCAGAAGTGGGTATCACCGCTCACGTACCACTGGTCAGAAGACCGGTTGGGGTCGCCGGTTCCGCCGACCACGTTGCCCGTGGTCATGACGGTGTGAGAGGTCCCGGTCCGACGCCGGGTGCTCTTCCCATGGATGATGACGCACATACGTTCGTCTCTCCTTGTCTCATCCAACACCGCACGAGCGTAGTAGCTCCGCAGCTGGATAAGGAGGAACTCTAAAGCGTCGACCGGCTATGGTCAAGGACAGGTTGTTTCGGTAAAATAATGCAAAGTGATGCCATAGAACGTATGATTACGGTAGTTCTGTTAATCGTTCCCCTACCTGTAATTCATAACGCGCGCCTCCTCCTGCAGACAGTTCAAGTACACGATCGATCGGTGCAGGCGGATGAACAGTGATCGGTTCTTCTGCTCCTTGCGGAGGTAGGAGATCTCGCTCGATTCCAACGATACGCTGATTCTCGATCCAGACCAGGTCAATCGGGATTTTCATCCCTTGCATCCAAAAGGCAGGAGTACCGGTCGTGGAAAAGATAAAGAGCATCCCTCGATCTGGCTGGAGCTCTGTACGACCTCCGAGCCCAAGCCGCTGCTCTTCCGGTGTCCGTGCAAGTTCTAGAAAGAGAGGGTGACCATGAAGAGAGATGGAAGATAGATACGGAGTCGAGACAGAACGTGTGCACCCTCCTCCTAACAAAAACAAGAGGCTGCATAGAACAGTCAATCTCGTAATAGCAAAATATTGCGACATATTATACCTTTTTCCTCCGAGTGATCCGTCTCGTACACCACGTACGAAGCGCGATCGTTGTCATAACAACACAAATCGCGAGAATGATCTTTCCTTCGGTTTTTACAAGCAAGGCGGCAGCTCCAAAGACAAAGGAGAGGCTCCATAAGAGACCGACTGCTTGCAGAGGCGAGAGACCTCCTGCATCCTGCAATCGAAAATGAAGATGCGTCCGATCCCCGACCCAAGGCGCGCGTCCGGCACGTACGCGCTCGAAGACCACAATGATCATATCGATGAGCGGAAGACCTAAAGCAAGAAACGCCATTGCCATCTTGGCACCAGAAACGAGCGATAAGAAGGCGAGGGAAAAACCGGCGAGTATACTCCCCGATTCTCCCAGATACTGTTTCGCCGGTGGAAAGTTAGAGGGGAGAAAACCGGCATAAGAACCAAGAATAATGACGGCGAGCAGGGCGACGGGAGGTTGAAAAAAGAACGGAGTCAAGGTCAATAACAAAATAATGAATGCCCCGATCATGGTTTGTCCCGTGACCAGACCATCCAAACCATCAAGAAGTTTGGTCGTAAACGTCACCATAAAAAGCCAAGCCCAAGCGAGAAGATCGCCCGGAAAGGAAAGCTGAAGACGGACTGTATCAAGAAAAAAAACGGGACTCTGCCACCAGAGAAGCGAACACGCG
This sequence comes from uncultured Gammaproteobacteria bacterium, assembly GCA_964359565.1. Taxonomy (GTDB): domain Bacteria; phylum Patescibacteriota; class Patescibacteriia; order 2-12-FULL-60-25; family 2-12-FULL-60-25; genus JAGOTP01. Next base: position 11,653 of record CAYHTN010000031.1, on the reverse strand, counting down.
TGACCATCCAAACAGGTTACCGCTCGTACGGTGGTCCCCGCGAGAACTACGATCAAGCTCGCGAAGGCATAGAGAGAAAAGCGCGCGACGGCCGACCACTCATAGATATCGTCAAGCAGGCCAACGATGAGGAGAATCATGACTCCTATGCCAAAACCAGCTAACTGCTGCCCCTGAATCAGAGCATCCGTAAGAAGACCGAAGTGAATACCGATCGCGAGCAACAGAAGAATAGCAACACCGATCCCAAGACCTCCTAACTGAGGCGTTGGTGTTTTATGTTGGCGACGACCGGAGGGAACGGCGATCGCATGGAGATTTTTGGCTAAGGCCCGACTACCAATGGTGAGAATCGTGGAAAGGGAAAGAGCGAATGCACCCATCCCGAAGAGAGCCTTGATCATACGCCCTCATCTTCTACGCGAAGCATGCCATCGGCAAGAAGCGTGACCTTCTCGCCACGACGAAGCTCTCCTCGTAAGAGAATATTCGCAAGGCCGTTGTCAACTTTCTCTTGAATAATGCGTCGTAATGGACGGGCACCGAATAACGGATCGTATCCCGCTTTCGCAAGCATCATCGCCGCACCCGCTTCAGCCACAAATTGAATCCCTTTTTCTTCGAGCTTCTTGCCGATTCCCTTCAGCATCAGTGCTGCAATCTGACTCACCTCTTCGAGCGAGAGCGGGGTAAAGACAATCACGGCATCAAAGCGATTTAAAAATTCTGGGCGGAACTGTGTTCGTAGTTCGCGCTCTAACAAGGCCGTCTTAATCGTCTCAGGCGATTCTTGGCGACCAATCGCTTCTTGAATATACGAGCTGCCGGCATTAGAAGTTGCAATTAATATAATATTGGTACAGTCGATGGTTCGACCGACGCCATCGGTAATACGACCATCGTCCATAACCTGGAGAAATAGTGTCAGAATGTCTGGGTGTGCTTTTTCTAATTCATCAAGCAAAAGAATGGTAAAGGGCTTCTGGCGAATCGCTTCGGTTAGGAGACCGCCTCGATTATCCCCTGGCGTACCAATAATGCGGGCGACCGCACTTCCATCTTGATATTCTGACATATCGAGACGAACCATGGATTCCTCACTGCCAAAATATTCAGCGGCAAGCGCTTTTGCAAGCTCCGTCTTTCCAACTCCGGTAGGACCAAGGAATAAAAAGTTTGCGATCGGACGCTTCCCATCACGTAACTCTGCTCTGGCTCGACGCATCGCTTGGGCAACCGCGCTGACAGCGGAGACCTGACCGATCACACGCTCATGTAAATGATCTTCTAAATTCAACAGCGTCTGCGTTTCCGTTTGGGAGACGGCCCGGACGGGAACATTGGTTTTCTGATGAATGATCTCGGCCACATCTTCTGGCGAGACGAATGAACGCTCTCCATGATTCGAACGGGCGTAGACCGCTGCTTCTTGTAAAATATTGATCGCGCTTTGCGGTAACGCTGTGTCACGAAGATACCTACCACCTAGATCAACCGCACGCTCAAGCGCCGCATACGAAAAGAAGACTCGTTGTTCATATTCAATATACCCTGTCTTCGCCATGATCATGTGGACCGCCTGCTCATGGGAAGGCTCTTCTAATAAAATACGCGTGAGTTTTGTGCCCAAGGTGCGACGTTCAAGATAGGTCGTCCACGCCGCCGGAGTTGTCGTTGCGATGAGGTAGAGGTTGCTTCGATCCAATTGACTCGCGAGGGCTTCGGAAAGATCGAGCGGGCCTGAGCCACCACCTACCAACGCTTCAATCCCTTCTAATACTAAAACGATATTGCCACTGCTACTTGATTCACGTAGGACGCTCAGAAGACGATCCATGGCTCCGGAAGCATCGCCTGAGGCAATCAATTGCGGCACATTCACGGCGACCAAACGATGATCAAAGAGAATCGAGGGAACCTGCTCTTCGACCATTTGACGGGCTAGTCCTTCGACCAAAGCTGTTTTGCCAACCCCTGGCTCCCCGACAATGACGGCCGCCGGCCGCCCACTCTGAAAAATACGAAAAAGTTCTTGCATTTCGCGCTCTCGCCCCATGATTGGACCAAAATAGCCATTACGTGCCAAACGCGTCATGTCTTCACTGACCTGATTTAAGAGCGATGTTTTTCGTGCCGTGAGCAACCGATCCATATCCGTATCTGGCTTCAGATGCGCAAGACGGACAAAGCGATCGTGCTCTTCTCGTAATTGTTCTTGAATGCGAATCCATTCCGCCACGCGTAAGACTTGCTCCGGCGGAAATCCCGCTCGATCTAAGATGCGTTGTACCCGTTGATCGGCGATGAACGCCTGCATTAATACCTCGATCACGCCAATCGAATGGCGCCCCACAGCACGCGCATCGAGATAGGATTGAAGTAAGACTTTTTTGGCTTCGGTTGAAAGCAGGGTTGGTGTTCCGGTTGGTTCGGTACGCAACAGATCATTGAGCGGCCCACTGATTTGGTCATAATTCGCGCCAAGACGGGTGAGAAAAACCCCTCCCTCGGAACCACTCAAGGCCACCATGAAAAGCTCAACGGGGCGAATCTCTGATCGTCCCACATGGGCCGTGAACGCATAGGCCTGTTCGAGCAAATTCCAAACCGATGATTGGAGATAAGGTCCAATATCATAGGCATACGTTCGGGTTGCCGCTCGCGCTTCATGCGCGGCCAAAGTACGACCCGACAGGGCCCAGTTCGGAAGTGGACTGACTGAATCTTGATCACGACGAACACGAAATAAGAGAAAACAACCAAGCAAAATTCCGAGACCCATGTCCGGATGGAACCAACCACTCGTTTGAAGAGGAGGGCGCTGCATAAACGACCACACGATCCATCCGAGACACAGAAGAAGCGTGATCACGATTCCAATATGAACGATCTTACGAATCTTTTGTTCTTGTTTGCGTAAAGTAAAAAAACGCTCCGACAGCATCGTTTGCCAAGCGAGCACACCATCCGGCGAAGTCACCGTAACACCCATGCCTCGACAAGACGTGCAAGAAACAGAAACCGCTGTTTGCCCTTGGCATGATGGGCAAACGGAGAACGGAGAAGCGACGACATCAGGCATAAAAAACAAAGACCATTACCGAATCAAGAAGGCAAACAGCGCCGATCCCAGCGGCCGAATCAAAAGCGTGATGCCTACGAGAGGAAGAAGGAGCCAGAAAAACAGCATCAGAAGATAGGCCCAGGCCTGAATTAAAAAACTGAACCCTCGCCAGATTAAGACCACGATGCGCATGAAAACACTAAGCGCACGACCCGCCCAACTCCGATCTCCATACATGGGAGTAAAGAGATTCCTCATCCACAAACCAAAGGCTTTTTCTTTTAAAGAATACTCAAGACCTTCTTGCGCCATGGTCAGAATCATGACCACACCTCGGCTATACCACCACACCGGAAACTCGACGACACTCCCTATCTCCCGAAGAAAGATCAGATGAAACAACGACCGTGGAGGCGCAGACATACCGACAGTATACATCGCGGCTCTCGCTTTTAGTAGTTCTCCGTTTGGATCACCGGCTCCCAAATATCGCGGTAAGATTTCTGGCAAGCACCTGGACACCAGGCCTGGAAAGGACATTGGTTTTGGAAAGGAATCTGCGTATAGAGATTAAAAGAATCGCTCTCGGGCGTATGGTCAGGCACACAAACGGGGGTATTACGACAGTAACTTCGGCCCAAGAGATAAAGAAGTTCTCCTCGTTCGGGTACATCGAACGTCTTCGTGAGCATAAGACGCGCCTGAAACGCAGCCTCGCGAAGCAATCGCTCCTCGTCCGCGGTTGCAAGCTCTCGCTTCAATAGCTTCTCCCTTAAACCCTCATCCACAATTTTCTCTCTACGTCATCCTTCCGCCTGAGACGGAGGGATTCAAGGACTGAAAAATATAGAGTATCGTCGATATTTTCGGATTTAAAGATGCGCTGGATCCCCGCACGATGTGCGAGGATGACGTGCATACGGAATCACCGGAGGATTTAGATATTCCCCTCCTGCCCGCCGACGGAAGGAGGTGGAAAAGGAGGGGTGCAGGGGAGGACGGGTCGAATGAGCGATGTGCACAGGGAGGAGCTAGAGGAGGGAAGGTCACTTGAATGCGTACGCGGGTCTTGGTAAGTCGATATACTCATACCGATCCACCGGCACATACCCCAATCCCCTCACCCGTTCTTCGACCGATTGAATCGCTTGCAAGCGAACCACCTGCTCTTCGAGGGCAGATGTTGTTTCTTGCAAACGCTCCACTTTTTTATCGAGTGTCCGTAACGTAAATGATTTTGACGCGCCTGCGTTTACGAGGAAAACGTAGAAAATGAGACAAGCGACCGTTGCCCCGCCTAGTACCATCATCCCCAATCCCCACTGTAGTCCGCTCATCCCAATACGACGTGACACCGTTGAAGGAATGCCAAAAGCCTCGTGGGGACGAGGTAACGTGAAGGCAAAAGAACGATGTGACATAGGAAATGAACGAAGGAACGGCGTTAGATCCGAATCGCCGCACGGAGCTTGGCACTGCGCGCACGAGGGTTTCGTGCACATTCTTCTTCTGAAGGAGCAATCGGTTTTTTCGAAACCGATTGCCATGCTTCCTCATTCTGAAAAAGATGTTTGACAACGCGGTCTTCGATCGAATGAAAGGTGATGATGGCGCATCGACCTCCGGGTCGAAGGACCGCATGAGCTGCCTGAACCGCTTGCTTTAAAGCAGGAATTTCGTCATTCACCGCCATCCGCAAGGCTTGAAATGTGCGTGTCGCTGGATGAATGCGACCGTGTTCGTACGTGGCCGGAACGGCGGACTTAATCACCGATACCAGATCAAATGTTCCGACAATCCGAGCCGATTTACGCGCTTTGATAATTGTTTCTGCGATCTTCCAGGCAAAGCGTTCCTCTCCGTACTCCTGTAACAAGGTTGTGATTTCTTCCTTGCTCCAACTATTCACGATATCTGCTGCGGTTAGACCATCGTCGTTAGACTGTGGCCCTAGTCGCATATCGAGAATGCCATCTTGCTGAAACGAAAGGCCCTTTTTTGGATCTAAGAGCTCGTCGGAGGAGAAGCCGAGATCTAAGAGCACCCCATCACAAGGACCAAATCCCGTTTCAGATACCGCCTGATCGAGAAACCGAAAGTTTTTTTCGACCGCTCGAAAACGCGGACCAAAGACAGCGAACGTTTCTTCTGCGCGCGTAAGCGCCGTATGATCGACGTCGAGCGCTAAAACACATCCATTTGGGCTAGAGCGTTCGAGGATGGTACGCGTATGCGTCCCTCCGCCTAAGGTACCATCGACATAACGTCCGTCGGGAGTTAACTCGAGGATAAGCATGGATTCCTCGAGAAGAACCGCTTCGTGAACTGTCGCTGCAACCATAAGGTTAGAGACCAAGCGTACTCAAACGTTCTGCAATCGCATTCCCTTCGGCCTCTGTCCGAGCTGCATAGGCTTCCCATGCCGCCGCATCCCACAATTCGATGCGATCGTAGAGTCCGACCACGACCATCTCTTTGGTGAGATGACCATAGGTACGTAGATACTCTGGGAGCAAAATCCGTCCGGATGAGTCCAATTCAACTTCCATTGCGCCCGCGAGCATAAGACGTGCAAATGCACGGGTATCTGCCTGACCAAGCGGGAGTTGAGCTAATTTTTCGGCCAATGCGATCCATTGCGTGCGTGGATAGAGAAATAAACTCTGATCCAATCCCCGCGTCACGACCGCGCCATCGGTTAACGCACCACGAAATTTTACCGGGATGGCAACCCGGCCTTTTTCATCGAGCGTATGCCGATATTGACCGAGAAACATGAAGAATACGAAGTGACAGATCTGCCATTTCCTGCCACTTGCCCCCATCCTATGCCACTAATACCGCACGGTCAATCAAAATATGTGGATAATCTCCCACTCGTAAGCGGAATTTAGAATCCTTCTCCTAATATTCAATTGTCGCTCATTCGACCCGTCCTCCCCTGCATAACAAATGAAAACAATCCTTTTTCCCCTCACACCGAGCGAAGCTCGGAGGGGAGGGGTGCAGGGGAGGACGGGTCCTGGAGCGAAGACGTGTTGAGAGGAAAAGTTCACGCCTTCCCTAAAAACTTCCTGGATCGTACGTTTCGATGAAACGAGATCGCAAAGCGATGCGCTTCGTCACGTACCGCCTCTAAAATTTGGTGATGTTGTTCACAGGCACGGCGTAATTCTTCATCTTGAGTGACGAAGATCAGATCATTGCGTTTACGTTCTGGACCCTTGGCAATTCCAACAATGGGGATCGTGAGACCATATTGCGCAACTGCTGCTTGTACCGCGTGAACCTGTGCTAGTCCCCCATCAATCAATAGCAGTTGAGGTTTACGCCATTCGCGATGCATCAAGCGACGAGCAAGAACTTCTTGCAAAGACGCGACATCGTTTGGTCCTTGAACGGATCGAATACGAAATTTTCGATATTCTGCCTTCGCGGGCGCACCTTGCTCAAAGACCACCATCGAGGCGACCGTCGAGGTTCCTGAGACATGAGAAATATCATAACCTTCAATACGACCAAAAATCGCCGACTCTTTCGAAAGACGAGCATTCCCCTTCTCATCCGTCTCTTCTCCGGCAGGAACAGCCTCGACATCATCATCGCGACGAAGCACGGCGACATCTTGAATATGCTCTAAGGCAAAGACTTTATTGCGCCACTCTGTGGCTTCTTCAAATTTCTTTTCCTTCGCCGCGCGTTGCATCTCTCGACGATACCGTTTGATAATCTCTTCTTTCTTACCTTCAAAAAATCCCATCAGATCACGAATGTGTTTGGCATATTCTGTACGAGTGATAAGACCAGCGCAAACACCTGGGCACATACCCAAATGCACATAGAAACAGGCTTGTGCACGCTTTCCATCCTTTGGGGCTTCACAGGTGGACCAAGGAATTACTTTGCGAATGATCTCCAGTGCGGCTCGTAATGATCGGCCAGACGTATAGGGACCAAACATGGCTTTATATTTCTTACCATCTTGGTCTTCAAGTTCACGTCCACGAATCAAGAGGGGTTTTGGAAAATCTTCATCGGTGATCACGAGGTAAAGAAAACTTTTATTATCTTTCTGATCGGTATTAAATTTGGGCCAGTAGAGTTTAATGAGATTGGCTTCTAAAATTAACGCTTCCAAGGCTGTTGGCTTTTGCACATAATCAATGTCCGTCACCAATCGCGTCATCTCTTCAATCAAATTATTGTGCGGTCGTAAAAAATGTTGTTGCACGCGACGCTTAAGCGAGGTCGCCTTGCCCACATACAAAATCGCCCCATGAATATCCTTCATGAGATACACCCCCGGCGTCTCCGGCAGTTCATTATTTTTGAGGTGGATGTGAGCTGGTAACATAACGTAAAATCCCACGAAGCGGGCTTTTTTTATCTACCTCTTTTAAAGACCTCTTTCAAATACTTCCCCGTAAAACTTCTTGGATTCTTGGCGGCATCTTCTGGCGTTCCTTCCGCGACAACGGAACCCCCTTTATTTCCGCCTTCAGGCCCTAGATCGATGACCCAGTCCGCGTTTTTGATGACATCGAGATTATGCTCGATGACAACCACCGTGTTTCCACGCGCAACAAGACGATGCATCACCTGGAGCAGTTTTTGAATATCATCGAAGTGTAAACCCGTCGTTGGCTCATCAAAGAGATAGAACGTTTTTCCAGTATCACGTCGAGCAAGTTCCGTGGCGAGTTTGATACGCTGCGCCTCACCCCCAGAGAGCGTCGTTGCAGATTGACCGAGCTGAATATAGCCAAGACCAACTTCTTGCAACACGTTCGTCTTATCGTGAATCGGAGGAATATCGTGAAAAAAACTATTCGCCTCTTCTACCGTCATCGAGAGCACCTCTGAAATGTTTTTATCACGATATTTTACTTCTAATGTTTCTCGATTGAAGCGTTTCCCCTTACAAATATCACAAGGAACATACACGGTTGGCAAGAAATGCATTTCGATCGCAAGCTGGCCATTCCCTTCACAATGCTCACACCGACCACCGGAAACATTAAAAGAGAAACGACCAACTTTATAGCCACGAACGCGCGCTTCAGGAGTGAGTGAAAACAGCTCACGCACATGATCCCAGATCCCGGTATAAGTGGCGGGATTGGAACGAGGGGTGCGACCGATAGCGGATTGATCTACATCAACAATCTTATCCAACCATTCGATCCCTTCGATGCGTTCATGCTTACCTGGTTTCACCGTCGATTGATTCAAGCGGCGCGCGAGCTCTCGATACAGAACATCAATCATGAGCGTTGATTTACCCGAACCGGATACGCCCGTGACACACACAAAACGGCGAAGCGGAATCTTCACGGTAATATTTTTCAAGTTATTCTCTGAGGCTTTGACGACGACGATGTGCTCTTTTGCCGGAGGGCGACGCTTTTTGGGGTAGGTTATTTTTTTATCGCCACGAAGGTACGCGCACGTGAGACTCGTTTCATGTTGCAAGATTTGCGGCATCGGACCAGCAGCCACGACCTCTCCTCCATGCTTTCCTGCCCCGGGACCAATATCGACGAGATAGTCTGAAGCGGCGATCGTATCTTCATCGTGCTCAACCACAATAATGGTATTGCCAAGATCACGTAATTTTTGCAACGTTTCGATCAAACGTGCATTGTCACGCTGATGTAAACCGATGGTTGGCTCATCTAACACATACAGCGCGCCGACGAGATGGGAACCGATCTGTGAAGCGAGACGGATACGTTGTGCTTCTCCGCCAGATAATGTTCCCGCGGTACGATCGAGGGTCAAATATTCTAAACCAACGTCAAGTAGAAAGGAGATACGATTCACAATTTCTCGCATCACAGGTTCAGCGATAATACTTTCGTTCCTCGTCATGTCGATGCCTAAAAAGAAATCCGCGGCCGCGCTGATGGGCATACGGGCTACATCAACGATGCTCTTACCATTTACATGCACGTGTAAAGCCTCTCGACGCAAACGCGCGCCTTCGCAAACAAGACAAGTTTCATCGGAATACAGATCTTTCGTACCTAATCCATGACAGGCATCACAGGCACCATAAGGAGAATTGAATGAAAAGAGACGTGGCTCAATCTCTGGAAAGGCAAAACCATCGTCTGGGCAGGAGAATCGCGCCGACATGAGACGCTCACTACCATCATCCAAAATAGCGAGGACAGATTCAGACGCACGATCAAGGGCCGCTTCGATCGCTTCAGCCAAACGTGAACGCAGTGGCCGATTCCCATCGACGGGCCATGCAAGTGGTACACGATCGATCACGAGTTCAATCGTATGTTGCTGATACCGACCCATGGGAACACGATCACGCAAACTTCGAAATTTGCCATCAACACGCACCTCCAGAAAACCTGCTTCATAAAAATCTTGCAGCAGCTGATGATACTCTCCTTTACGCCCACGCACGACCGGTGCCAGAATTAAAATTTCATTCGTATGCTCTTTCCCTTTCGCGGGCTTCTCGTCGTGAATTTCTTTCGTTCGTTTCAAGAGGGTGTCGACCATTTCGTCGATCGCCATCTTCTGAATCGGCTTCTGACAAATCGGACAATGCGGATGCCCGATACGAGCATAGAGCACGCGCAAATAATCGTAGACTTCGGTAATCGTCGCGACAGTAGAGCGCGGATTGGCGGAATGCGCTTTTTGATCGATGGAAATCGCGGGAGAGAGCCCTTCGATTTCATCCACATCAGGCTTATCCATCTGTCCTAAAAATTGACGAGCATACGCTGACAAAGATTCGACATAACGACGTTGCCCTTCAGCGAAAATGGTATCGAACGCAAGCGAAGATTTTCCGGACCCGGAGAGGCCCGTGAAAACAATCATCTTATGACGCGGCAACTCCACCGAAATATTTTTCAGGTTATGCTCACGTGCTCCACGAATGATAATGTTATTTTGCATACGAGTGTTCTGTTTTTGTTCTAGTCTAGAGGAATACCAAAAATCTGTCGAGATCGATCCGGAACCCTATATAGGATGGGTGTTTGATAAACCAGGACAACTCATTTACCCTAACATACATATAGAATCGCGCACATCTGCCGACCTGGAGCTGCTATCTCGCGCAACAATAATATATGAATATTCGTCCTTCTCTCATTTCTCGTGAAATCGTCCACAAGAATCCGTGGTATCAGGTCCGTCACGATACGTTACAATATCCTGATCACGTCGGCCATTACTATGTTACCGAAACACCAAAGACCGTTCTTATCATCGCGAAGCAGGGCGATGCCGTTCTTTTGGTCACCCAATACCGATACACGATGGAGAAAGATTCGTTAGAATTTCCAAGCGGTACGATCAAACCCGGAGAAACAGTCGAAAACGCGGCTCGAAGAGAGCTACGAGAAGAGACAGGCTTTGAAGCAACTCACTTAAAAATGCTCGGCTCGTTTTATAGCCTGAATGGCTTTGCCAATAATCACGTTCACGTCTTTTATACCAACGCGCTCCGAAACAAAGGCAAAACACATCTGGATGATTCCGAACAAGATTTACGAATCCGCTGGACCAAGATCACTGATCTTCCCACGCTCATGCTCGATCAGACGATTCAAGACGGAGAATCCATGGCCGCCTGGATGTTGGTTTTGGCTGAGCAGGCCGTAAAACAAACGATCTAAGCCCACAATCAAGACTCTTGCCAGCAAACACCAGTTCCGGTACGATCTCGGCACATTCTGTTTGGAGAGGTCGCATAGTGGCCTAGTGCACACGCTTGGAAAGCGTGCATACCGCAAGGTATCGAGAGTTCGAATCTCTCCCTCTCCGCCACGACAATTTAGTATCGTGCATCTCGAATGCCGTGCGATGACAATTGTGACCCAAAACGACCCTATGATAGGGTCGTTTTGTTATGCTACGATCGATACCAGATAAACTCTATCGTCAAATCTGTTTTGATTCTCATCTTCAACTCTGAGGGCAGAATCGCATTACAACTACGGGCGGCAAACGATCGTTCCTATCCGCTCCACTGGGACTTCTCAGCGGGCGGAGATGTTGAGAGCGGTGAAGATGCATTCTTAGCCGCTGAAAGAGAAGTTCAAGAAGAATTAGGAGTTCGCACAATGTTTACCGAAATTGATCGGTTCTCGTACGCAGATATAAAAGCTCATCAGTCTTCTTACTCTTACAACGGCGCAGAAGACGATGACACATCCGTCGTCTTCAAAGGACAATTCGACGGCGTTTTCTCCCCTAGCGAGAATGAAGTTCAGTCTATACGCTTGATAACCATTGCACAGCTAGAAGATATTATTAGAAAGGGCGAGAAGTTTCATCCAGAATTTCTCTATTTTCTGACAGAGAGATTCTTAAAAAAGTAGGTTTTTCTTCTATATGACAAAAGATATCTTGATCATTGGCGGTACTTCAGGACTTGGTCTTGAGCTCGCTCAAATATATGCAGATCTTGGACATCATGTCACGATCACCGGACGTGCAGACCCTAAAAAAGCTAACGTAAAATTTCTTCCTTTTAACATAGATGCTGATGCTCAATCATTGAGCTAAAACCCAATTAATCACCAAAATGTGCTAGAATAAGCGCAGAATCGT
>CAYHTN010000030.1:0-15996 GCA_964359565.1 uncultured Gammaproteobacteria bacterium | reverse complement strand
CATGGCTTCACTAAAACGATTCCCTTCATCATATGCCCCTTAACGGGTCAGATGATAAATCGAACAGGGATCTGATTCACTCACAAATGGATGATCCGGGTGACGTTGGCCATAGAGAACCGAAGAAGAGGCGTACAGAATCTTCGCTTTATATTCAACCGCGATATCAAGCACATGTTTCATCCCCAACGAATTCGTGAGAAGCGTCGCCACTCGATGCTGCTCAAATTGACGCTTGGAAATAGGGCACGCAAAATGATAGATCTGCTGTATGCCTTGAACGAGCATGTGAAATCGTTCAAGTTCTTTGTGGTCACGAAGATGCAGTGGCTGTGTCACATCGTGATTGATAAATTCGAAAGCGGGGTTCTGCAAGAGGTGTTCGATATTTTTCACGTTTCCTGTCGAAAAATTATCAATACAAATCACATTCGCGTCCTTCACCAGAACATCACAGAGATGTGAGCCCAAAAAACCCGCCCCACCCGTCACTAAAATATTTTTTCGTTCGAAAGGAGCTTGAGACATGGCCCTAGTATATCCCACCCCTGCCTTACGGAGAAGATGAGGCGCGAAAGGTAAAGATGCGATGCAAGAAATAATTTGCCATGAGACGGAGACCCGGTAACAAAAATAGCAAGATGATCTCTGGCAAGAGAGAGAATCGTCTTCCAAGCCAGAAAATCCCGGTCTGTAAGAGGAGCGTCCCCATCATGACGAGAAAAAATCTCGCTCCCTGACGCTGCACGGGCTCCTGCGTCGCCCGAAAAACCCAATATCGATTTCCTAGATAATTCACCACATCTCCTGACAAGATCGCGATGATGATTTCGAGTGAGGAGGGAAAAAGAGGGAAAGCGTGTGAAAGTGCAAGATAAACTAAAAGATACGTGAGATACGCAAGCACCGCGATCACGAAAAAACGCCATCTACGAAGGGATTCTGTCGATAGACGGATAAACCGTGGCATCATAGCTTACGATTCATGACGGCATGCGACGAACACGAACAGAGGCAAGAACCTTCATCCCTTGCGTAACACGAAGCGATCGCTGATCTTCGGCAAGCACGAGACGACCATTTTTCGAAAATGATCCTGCGATAGCTTGCTGAAGCGTCGCGATGGTCTTCCCTTGAAGGTTAACAAGAACTCCCTGACCCGTCTTGGACCAAATCGCCCAAGCCGACTGCTCCGGCCACCAGAGCAGTTCTATCGGTCCACGCCCCATCGCCTTTGGTAAAGGCACGATTGTCCGCATATCGGTACGCGGATCAAAAATAGTTGCTTCGATACGCGTAGAAGTCGCGGACAGGGATAACACATGTGACCGAGCGGCATTCACGCTTGGAGCAGGAAGCGTGCTCCCACGAGCCCAGAGAATCGTAGACGTGATCGTATTCGCTGCCGGTTTCCAGACTTCGTATTTCCAGGTCGATGAGGCCGTCACGACCGCTCTCGCTTCTGGAACGGTCGTCGTATTCCCCCAATAAGCAAGTGAGACGGGCTCTGCCTGAGTCCAGAGACGCCATTCTTCTTCTGCGTAGGCAGAAAAAATCGTCACCCCCTCTCGTGTTTCAAGTTTAAAGATCGAAGACATGGAAACGGGGCTTACGCGAGCGATCGCCCGGGCCACGTTCAGACGACCACTGCCCATCCGCCCTCGCTCATCGACCGTCAAATTTCCTTCAATCGGGTCCGCGCTATAACGTAATGCCTCTTCTATTTGTTTTGGAGAAAGATCTGGACGAACCGACTTCAAGAGTGCCGCTGCCCCCCTCATGTGTGTTGCTCCGAGACTCGTACCAGTCATCCCGTCGAGATAGTGACCGGTTGATGTTCCGGTATCGGAAGGACGTCGGTAGGTTGGACGAGCTCCAAAAAAGGCTTGTGCCGGAGCAGAGATATCGGTACAAGAACGACCAAAATTCGCATAGGGAGCCTTCTGGTCCAAGGTGTCCGTTCCACCAACGCCGAAGACGGCATTCATCGCTCCGTCCATACACACGGGATAGACGGGCTGCTCATCAATATTAATACCGCCACGAGCAAAATCGTAATTCCCGGTGGCGGCGACGACAAAAATACCAGCCTGACGCGCTTCTTTGATGACGAGTTCCAACTCTTCATTATATTCGTGACCCGAAAGACTGAGATTAATAATATCTACATGTTGCTGCATCGCATAATGCATGGCCGTAATAATACTCTGCATATTGCCAAATCCATCCCCGTCCAACACCACGAGTGGCATGAGCTGAACCTGCCAAGCCACCCCGGCGATCCCTGTTCGGTTATTGCCTTTCGCACCGATCAGGGAAGCCACGAAGGTCCCGTGACTCCAAGATTCTTCGGCTTGAAAATTGCGTAATTGAATCGGACCAACGGCATTATTTTTTGAAACAAAGTTCCAGCCATGCACATCATCCACAAACCCATTTTGGTCATTATCGATGCCATCATCCGGAATCTCGCGGGGATTCATCCAAGCATTCTCGCGAAGCTCTGGATGGGTCAGATCAACCCCTCCATCTAAAATAGCGACAACCACATTTCTCGAACCGGTGGTGACGCGCCAGGCTTCTGGCATCTGAATCTGACGCAGATACCACTGACGCTCCCAAAAAGGATCATTTGGAGTCACGGGACCGAGTGAAGTGGCTGCCTGAAGAGCAGTAGGAAGCACCAAAAAACTGCCAAGGAGAACGAAGAATAAAAAGATTCGCCCATGGACAATATACATGGGACAAGTCTACAGTATTCGCGAACCCGAGGCGAACCACCTTCTCGATGTATGATCCGTTTTAATCAACACTTCAAACAAGCAATTCTTGCCGCTGGCGATTATATCGTCTTTTGTCTTTCACTCCTGATTGCGCTTTCGCTCCGCTATGGCGAGCTCACAAATACGATTTGGGAAAGCCATGTCGGTCCCTTTAGCCTGATCTTTGTCCTTTGGCTGACAGGATTCTACGTCGCCGGACTCTATAGCTTGCGTCATGTTCGTGACCCTCTCAAATTATTTCGTAATTACACTGAAGGTATGCTCGGCAATCTATTTGTTGCCTTTGCCTTCTTCTACCTTCGCCCCGGACTTGGTATTGCACCACGCACGAACCTCCTCGTAGTCGTCGTCCTGACCCTTCTTCTCGGATATATTTGGCGACTTCTGTTCTTGCGCGTCATTGACGGACGACTCTTTCAAGGAAAAGTGCTCTATATTGGCCCTTGTGAAGACGCCGCAAAAGTACAAACACTCCTCGCCTCAAGCTCTCTTGGACTTACACTTGGGAGCGTCCTCTGCACCTCCGGAAACCCCGATAAGCGTTTAAACGTACAATGGATCCAGGATCCAAGAGCGCTCGAACAGACGTTTCGAGAACAACCGACATCGCTCGTGGTGCTTGGAACCTCTCTCGAAGAGATCGCACCGATGCATGACGTGCTGTATCGATCCCTTTTTCATTCAATCACCCTCATCGATCGAGCGGAGCTTGAAGAATCAACGACTGGACGGATTCCGCTCAGCCACGTCAATAATACGTGGTTCATTCAAAATCTACGTGAGTCCGAAAAAAGTTGGTACGATTCCTTTAAACGCGCGTTTGATCTTGTGCTCACCCTCCCATTTGGGCTATTAACACTCGTCTTTTTGCCATTCGTGGCTGTTGCGATCAAAGCCTCTTCCTCAGGACCGGTCTTTTATAAACAAGCACGCGTGGGAAAGCATGGAAAAGAGATTCATATTTGGAAATTCCGTACGATGCTTGCAGACGCTGAAAAAAATGGTCCACAGTTTACGAGCTCAACCAAAACGGATCCACGCATTACCCTCGTAGGGCGTGTGTTACGTCAACTACGTATTGATGAACTCCCACAGCTCTGGAACGTCATCCGCGGCGATCTTTCGTTTATTGGTCCGCGACCAGAACGGCCAGAGTTCGTGACCCCCTTAGTCGAACGCATGCCCTATTATCATTTACGTCATATTACGAGACCCGGACTCACCGGCTGGGCCCAAGTACAGTGGCTCACCCCAACCTCGACGTTGAGCGACAATTTAACTAAGTTACAGTACGATCTCTATTATATTAAAAATCGATCGCTCTGGCTCGATCTTTCCATCCTCCTAAAAACGATTGGGATCGTGCTTCGTCGTCAAGGAACTTAAGTCTATGGACGGACTCCTGCTCGTCGACAAACCTGCGGGTTGGACCTCGCACGATATCGTTGCCAAACTCCGAGGCATCACAAAAACGCATCGTATTGGTCACGCCGGGACCTTGGATCCATTTGCGACAGGACTCCTTTTGATCGGCATTGGCACTGGCACCAAGTCTCTGCACGAGCTTACAGGCGCAGATAAAACCTATCTTGCAGAAATAACACTTGGTGTGACGAGTACGACCTTCGATCCCGAAGGCGTGTTGACGCCGCTCGAACCCCCACCAACACCGTGCTCACAGACAGAGATCGAAATGGCTCTTAACCAATTTCGTGGAGGCTATGACCAGCGTGCACCTCTCTTTTCCGCCAAAAAACGACAAGGCGTCCCCCTGTATCAACTCGCGCGTCAAGGCGTGGCAACCGAAGAGATGCGCCCTTCAAAATATGTCACCATCTCCGAACTCACCCTTCAGGCATACCGCTGGCCTAGGCTGGCCCTACTCATCCGTTGTGGGAGCGGAACCTATATCCGCAGCCTCGGAGACGATCTTGGCCGGGCCCTTCAGGTCGGGGCCTATGTTTCTGCCCTCAAACGAACAATAATCGGTTCTTTTTCTCTCAACCAGGCCATTTCTTTCGACCCGATCCCCCCTCTCTCTGAGGTTGAACGCGCACTCTTGCCACTTGGAGAGAACCCAAATAATATGCTAGACAGAGCGAAAAAACCATGTTAGTATGCGCTCGTTCCGGACCGTAAATTTGAATGAATTCCCCTTCTTAAACTAACCCCGAACGCTTGATTTTGGATGCAGACCGCCCCGTAGAACGGGGTAGACTCCGCTTACTCCGTATTTTATGAGGCCCAGCTCAGCTGGGGTGAGTAAAAAACGCAGGACTCGACAAAGGTATGCGCCAAAATCACGCGTCCCCCTTATGAATATCCCCTTAGTTGCGTCTAGTGTTGTAATCGGTATAGGGGCAGGATTTTTGGTAGGCTTCGTGATCGCCCGACATCGTAGCCGCATACTCCTTACAGATGGAGAGGCAAAAACCAAAGAACTCTTGCTTGCTGCCGAACGAAAAGAGCAGGATGTCTTACAACGCGCCAAAGATAAAGCCATTAAAATTCTTGAAGAGGCGCGTCTCGAAGAAAAGAAATCACTCGATGGACTCAAAACCCAGCAACTCGCGTTGCTCGAGCGCGAACAAGCATTCAGTCAAAAATTGATCGAACTTGATCAAACCAAGGTAGCGATCGAATCTACCAAATCAACGATCGAGACCACGAAACAAGAAATCGACCACCTCAAGGCCGAACACGTGCATTCTCTTGAACGTGTCTCTGGTTTAACCCGCGATCAAGCCCTTGAACAGCTGTTATCGAAAGTTGAAATGGACAATCAAGATGCGCTCATGAGTCGGTTGCATAAACTCGATGAAGTCTCCGCCGAAGAGATCGATCTCAAAGCCAAAAATATTCTCTCGCTCGCGATTCAGCGCCAAGCCTCTTCTCACGTAGCGGAAACGACTACGACGTATGTTGAATTGCCGACCGAAGAAATGAAAGGGCGCATCATTGGTCGTGAAGGACGCAACATTAAAGCATTAGAATTACTAACCGGTTGTGAACTCATCATTGACGACACCCCAAACGTTGTCACCATTTCTGGCTTCTCTCCTATTCGTCGTCAAGTCGCCAAACGAGCGCTCGAAAAATTAGTGGCTGATGGTCGTATCCAACCAAGTCGAATCGAAGAAATGGTAGAAGATGCCAAGAAAGATCTTTCCATTGATATTCGTAAAGCCGGTGAAGACGCCCTCTTCCAATTAGGCATCTCCATGGCAGGGATCGATCCAAAATTGATCCAAATTTTGGGACGTTTACGCTATCGTACCAGCTACGGACAAAATGCCCTTCTCCATTCGATGGAGGTGGCCTATCTATCGGCTGCATTAGCAGAAGAGCTCGGAGCCAATGTTTTGGTCTGTAAAAAGGGCGGTCTTTTCCATGATGTCGGCAAAGCCGTTGATCACGACATGCAAGGCAGCCATCCAGAACTTGGCTATCAGATTATGAAAAAGTTTGGATTCCCAGAAGAAATTTGCTACCAATCCATTGGTCATCACGAAGATAAACCAAAGACACTTGAAGCCGTGATCGTAAAAGCAGCCGACGCCATCTCTGGAGCACGTCCAGGGGCGAGAAAAGATACGCTTGAACAATATATTCGCCGCTTAGAAGACCTCGAAAATACCGCAACCCGTTATGAAGGCGTCGAAAAAGCCTATGCCATTCAAGCGGGTCGTGAAATCCGTGTCTTCGTCAATCCAAAGCAAGTTGATGACATTGGTGCCGCAAAACTTGCAAAAGAGATCGCTCTCACGATCGAAGCAGAGCTTAGACACCCCGGAGAGATCCGCGTCACCCTCATTCGTGAATCACGTATTATCGAGTACGCTCGTTGAAGAGAAAAAGACCGTGCTGTTGCCTTTCTTTAGCGAAAAAGTTATGATAGCCCGCATCTAAGTCATCTTATTCCCTGTACGTCTTTAAAGACTTACCCTGCCCTATGGACTCTAATAAGATCAATAAGAACGAGCTCGTAAACATGATCTCGGAAAAAGTCGGCGTTACAAAGAAGCAAGCCGAAGACATGGTTGAAGCGATGGTCGAGATTATCACCACGAGCCTTAAGAATGGCGGCGAGGTTGTCATTGCCGGCTTTGGTGCCTTCATGGCCAAACAACGCGCTTCACGCATGGGCGTGAACCCCCAGTCTCCAAGCGAAAAGCTCCAGATTCCTGCGGTAACCGTGCCAAAGTTTAAGGCTGGAAAGGGTTTGAAGGATGCGTTAAAAGGGAAAGTCTAGTTATTTCTCTCAGAAACAAAAAACATGGAGACCCATGTTTTTTGTTTAACGCTGAATTTTACTCCCCTTTCCACGCTTTTACCGCTTCGACCGCATCGGTCATAGGAACGAGCTTCACCCCTTCCGAACGACGTTCCTTCCATTCAATGGCGTTTTCTTTCAAGGTCTTTTCAGAAACAACCAAACGAAGCGGAAGGCCGATCAAATCTGCATCCGCAAACTTCTCTCCCGGCGAAACACCTTCACGCTCATCCCAGA
This sequence comes from uncultured Gammaproteobacteria bacterium, assembly GCA_964359565.1. Classification (GTDB taxonomy): domain Bacteria; phylum Patescibacteriota; class Patescibacteriia; order 2-12-FULL-60-25; family 2-12-FULL-60-25; genus JAGOTP01. Next base: position 8,703 of record CAYHTN010000030.1, on the reverse strand, counting down.
GCACTTCAATCCCCTCACGCTCTAATTGATCATGAAGCTCCAGAGCCGTCTGATTGATGCGCGCTTGTACCTCCGCATCTTTTGAGCGAAGAGAAACGAGTTGGACATGAAAAGGCGCCACCATCTTAGGCCAAATGATCCCCTTCTCATCATGTGAGGCTTCTACGATGACTCCCATGGCCCGAGAGATGCCAATGCCATAACATCCCATCCAAGGATAGGTACGTTGATTATCATGATCGACAATCGGGAGATCAAAATCTTTGGTATATTTCTGTCCAAGATCAAAGACGTTTCCGACTTCTGAGGCACGTGCCTGGGCGAGCACACCTTTTTCACAATGACCACACGAATCACCTAGCTTTACGGTTGCGATTTCTACATTGACGCAAAAATCGCAGTCTTGGCAGTAGAGGATATCGTCCTCTCCAGCGTCCGTAAGAACCATGAATTCATAGGAGATTTTTTGCGAAAAGGCCCCTCCAGACGCTTCCGTAACCTTCGCCGTCAAACCCATGCGTTTGTAGATCTTGAGATAGGCTTCTTTGGCAATCTTATAAAAGCGTAGGAAATCTTCTTCATTCTCGTGGAAGCTATACATGTCCTTCATGAGAAACTCGCGCCCGCGCATAACCCCAGACTTTGCCCGAAGTTCATCACGAAATTTCCAGTGGATTTGATAGGCGGCGACGGGAAGCTCTCGATAGGATTGGATTCGACTCATCACGAGTGGCGTGACGATCTCCTCTTCACTCTGACCAAGGGCGTATTCATTCTCCGTCCGACTCTTGATCTTGAACAAAACATCAATGCTATCCCAGCCTCCGGTCTGTACCCAATTTGCTTTGGGATGGAGCATCGCCATCAGTAACTCCTCTCCACCGATGGCATTCATTTCTTCTCGTACGATCTGTTCGATCTTGCGCAGTACTCGCAATCCAAAGGGAAGATAGCTATAAACGCCGGCCATTTCTTGACGCACAAACCCAGCCTGGACCAACAAACGAGCGTTTATCGCTTCGGTCTCCTGAGCTGTTTTTGAGGTCTTCGCAAACAAACGAGAGTATTTCATAGGAATGGGTGCATCTTAGCGAAGGACGCTTTATTCGGCTAGGGGCAAGATAAAATGAACGTGATATACTAGGGGAAAGATATGTCTGAGCGCGCTCCTTCTTCGTCGCGAACACGGCGACCTCCGACTGGGTCCTATGAACATGCGACCGGTCTTACTCCTGCTTCATCGGCTCTTTCTGAACGCGATTACGAACCAAGACTCTCAGGAGCACGAACGATCGCCGAAAGAATTACACCAGAACGTCTCCTAGATCTTAGGGCAGATGAAAAACTTGCTCTGGTACAATCGAGAATCACCAACACATTTCATCCGGCCAGCGAAGAAGAGCGCGTTTCGATGCTCGACCTCTCTATTGCCGTTAACGATCTTTGGCACTATCTACACGACCATCCCGTCTCACTCGCAAAAAAAGCCGAACTTATTTCTGCGCTTGAACCATTGAGACGAAAACTCCGTTCTGACCCACGTTACGTTTCCGCCATTGAAAAAGTGCGTGCACGAGAGAATGAGTTAAGACCTCATTACATTGCTGCCAAAGCTCTTTTTACCGCCAGTCGAGCACAAAAAGATTCTGTCTCGTGGGATCGAGCCAGGATCATTGAAGCCGAAGCGATTGCACGTATGACCGATGAAGTTCGTCGCCATTTACTCGCCCCGAGACTTGCGGATCCCTCGTTAGCAGAACGACAGATGGATGAAGAAATTCGTTCAATCGCCACCAAGATTGGCATAACATCTGAACAATATGTGGGCAATTTCGCCTTTGAACAAGGACATGCCGCCTATTATGCGCTGAGAGGTGCGATCGATCGACGTGACGAGAACCCTTCGCAAACCATGACAAAAGCCGTCATTGACGCACAAGACACCTTTCGAGAAGCACTCTTTCAAGAAATGCAAGAATTTGAAACAGCGGCCATGAGAAAAGAACGGGCCGGGCTCATGAGACTTCGTGAAGCCTTGCGCCTTGATTCCATTGAAGGGGTCCCACAAGTTCTAACAGTGGCGAAGCGCTTTACTGCGCAAGAACTAAACTTTGTTCAAGAAGTCTATCGAGACATTCTCGCTGCCGATACCGCTGAAGATGGCGAGACCGCGTGGGCAAACATCATGCCTCGATTTCGTCAACTCCACCTCACCGAACAAACACACATTCTCAGACTCGCGCGCTATTATCGTGAAGTGATTCATCCTCGCGAGCAACTTCTTATGCAACGACATGTTGCTCAACAGGAATTAGAAACCACCGCTGATGGCGCGCAACAAACACAGATCCTTGATTATATGCGTGGTCTCGAAGAAGAACTGCATCGAGAAACATTGATATTATCTGAAGAAGATCCAAATGTAGATGAATTTACCCATGAGGTGGAACACCTCTTGGCAACATGGGAGAGAAGGATTGAGTTCCCTGCTATTCCACAAACGATCTCTGATCTAGATGCTTCCTGGAAGATTCTTACCTCTCAGTACGATCGGGCTCTCTTACTTTTTGAACAACTCGGCCGACTCAGTACTACCATTGATCGCGAATTATCGCTTGCATTAAGGCAAAAACTTAAAACCGCGATTGCGCACATGAGGGACCTTGAGCGTCACTATAGCATGTGTCTTTGTCGAGATGTGATCACGCAAGAAAGAATGCTCGATACAAATATTTGGTATCTTGAAAATCTGCCTTCTCATACCGATAAAGACACGGACTCTCCTAAAAGTATTGGACATAAGCTAGAGAGCGTAAAAAAAACTCTTGAACAAATCACTATGACCTATCCTCCGCTTACACGAGGCAAGGATTGGAAAACGGCTTGGGAGAATTACGAGCAGCTCAACCGTAGATTTAGTCTGTTAGGCTTCGGTCATTCAACCGTCCCCACTGTTCGGCCACCACGACCTGAGCTCGCTCAGAATCTCGAAGACGTGGTGGATCGTGGACGGGAATAAAAAAGAGGGTGTCAATCCATCTTTTGCATGACCCTCGCTCACTTTCGTCAGCAATTTGATCCGATTCTTTTTGCAACTCTGAAGATCTATCAAATGCGGCTACCTGTTGTTGAGAGTTCATTATTAACAGAACTGCTCCGGTATCCCGAACAGCTCTTCCAGGGCGGGAAACGTGTTCGGCCGTATCTTGCAAGTCTTTTATACACGAATCTTGGTGGTGAACTGTCAAACGAGACGCTGCGCTTCTTTAGCGCGCTCGAATTTTTACAGGCCTTCTGTCTCATTCATGATGATATTATCGATGAAGGCGAAACTCGACATGGCATACCCACCCTTCATCGCTATACGCACAGACAACTTCAACAAAAGGGGCGACGTGGAAATTGCAAACATCTTGGTAATGCCCAAGCGATGTTAATCGGTGACCTGATCTTTAGCTGGTCGATGGACCTGGCTCGACAGGGCCCAGGAAACATGCTTGTCCGTCTCCGAAGTCAAGAACTCTTTTTTCGGATGATTGATGAAGTCGTGATTGGCCAACTCATGGATGTCGATCTGAGCACCCGCGCGACGGCCACCCTAACCGAAATCGAACAGAAAATGCGTTTAAAAACAGCCGGCTACACCTTCGTGAAGCCACTTGAAATTGGTGCAAGCCTTTGTAGCAGCTCCGCACGCATCAAACGCTTCTGTGAAGAGTTTGGGGGAGCGCTTGGACTCGCCTTTCAATGGCAAGATGACCTATTTGATCTCACGGGCAACATTGCGCGTACCAAGAAAACCTGTTTTTCTGATCTACTGACACGACAACAAACGCCATACACGCATCATATTCGTACCCATGGATCTCACGATGAGCAAAGGCTTCTTGATACCTTTCTTGGAAGACCTCTCACCGAGAGCAAACAGATGGAGGCACGTGCGCTCTTTGAACGGACCGGGGCCTTACAGGCCGGACGAGAAACCATTGAGCGGTTATTTATCGAAGCAGAAAAGGTACTCGCACGAGCTTCTTTTTTAGCACGACCCGAAGAATTTTATGACCTCATTGCGCTTCTGCGCATTCGTGCCTCATGATTCCCCTCTCTAGGCAACTACGTGCCGATCTTGAAGCTTGTCGTTCTCTGTATCGTCGACATGGAAAGAGTTATTATTTTGCCACACGCTTTTTCCCGACAGACCAACGACATGCGACCTATGCCTTGTATGCCTTTTTCCGTGTTCCAGACGATTTTGTCGATGAGACGTACAAACATGATCTCGTAAAAGCACAGGAAGTACTCCTCAATTGGCGCGATGAATGGCGCAAAGCCTACGAGGGCTTTCCAAGTACAGAGCCCGTTCTGCGTGCCACCGCTTGGGTCTTTCACCATTTTAAAATCCCCTACGAATATAGTGAAGCATTTTTAGAAGCGATGCTCCAAGATGCAAAAAAAGCACGGTATGAAAATTATGAGGAACTCCGAACCTATATGTATGGATCTGCTGTTGTCGTCGGCCTCATGATGACGCATGTCATTGGATTTTCTGATGAAACGACCTTGTCTCACGCCCGAGAATTGGGAGAGGCGATGCAACTCACCAATTTTTTACGAGATATCCGTGAAGATCTAGAGGAGCGCGATCGCATCTATCTTCCCCTTCAAGAGTTGGCAGCATTTGGATTGACAGAAGCAGATCTGAAGAATCGCACGTGTGATGATCGCTTTACTTCTTTTTTGATGTTTCAGATTCAACGTTGTGATGAGTTATATGCACGATCTGCGGCCGGTATCCCCCTCCTCGATCCCTCAGGGAGAACTGCTGTCGCCGTCGCGAGTCACCTCTATCAAGAAATTCTACGAAAGATTGAAAAACAACACTATAATATTTTCATCAGACGAGCCCAAACCTCTGGATGGGAAAAAGCATGGCTTGCGTTCACAGCGTGGAAAGGCCTATGACCTCAAAAAAAACAGCTATTATCATCGGCGGAGGCATTGGAGGACTGGGAACCGCCTGTCTCCTTGCGAAAGGAGGATATGACGTTCGTTTGTACGAAAAAAACGAACAACTGGGAGGACGAGTTTCTGTATTTGAAGCCAAGGGTTTTCGTTTTGATATGGGCCCTTCCTGGTACCTGATGCCTGATTTATTTGAACATTTTTTCGCACTCCTGGGGGAGCGCATCGAAGATCATTTAACGCTCACAAAACTCAGCCCTTCGTACCGGATCTTTTTTCAAGATCGAGAGACACCTGTGGATCTTTTTTCGAATCTTGAAAAAGATATTCCGTTATTTGAATCCTTAGAGCCTGGTTCTGGAGAAAAGTTACGAGCGTATCTTCAAACGGCCGCAAATCACTATCGCATTTCAACAGAGAAGATTATTTACAAAAACTTCGATTCTTGGCTCGATTTTTTTCGCTTAGACCCGTTGAAAGAAGGACGAAAGCTGAACGTCTTTCAATCGATGCATCAATACGTCTCGAGTCGGTTTCAATCCGAAGAGATCCAAAAGATTCTTCAATATACCCTCGTATTCTTAGGAAGCTCCCCGTACAACACCCCGGCGATTTATAATATCATGAGTCACATCGATTTTAAGATGGGCGTCTTTTACCCCCAAGGAGGAATCTACGCTCTCATCGAAGCTCTCGAACGTATTGGTAAGAAAAATGGAGCTCAGTTTCACGTCAATGCATCGGTACAACGCATTCTGGTAGAACAAGGTCGTGCCGCTGGCGTCCAACTCGAAGACGGAACGATCGATCGAGCTAATATCGTGATTTCGAATGCCGATATTCATTTTACGGAGCAACGATTACTCCCACCCGAAGGACGTGATCATGATGAGGCGTATTGGAATTCACGAGTACTCGCCCCATCGGCCTTTATCTTATATTTAGGCCTGAAGAAAAAAGTTCCGACCCTGACCCATCACAATCTGATTTTTTGTAAGGATTGGAAGCAAAACTTCGCCGATATCTTTGATCGCCCGACCTGGCCTGAAGATCCTTCATACTACGTCTGTGCTCCAAGTGTTACGGATCCAAGCATTGCTCCCGTAGGTAAAGAGAATCTCTTTGTCCTTGTTCCAATTGCTGCAAAACTTCCAACGACACAAGAAGCACGACAGAACTATCGTCATAAAATGATACAATCGTTAGAAAAAAGATTCGGGATTGAAGACTTAGAAGGATCAATCGCGTTTGAGCGACTCTTTTGTGTTAATGACTTTACGAGTCGCTATCATAGCCTTGGAGGGAGCGCCTTAGGACTCGCACACACCCTCAGGCAAACAGCGATCTTTCGACCGAATAATAAAAGTGAAAAGGTAAAAGGCCTCTATTTTGTCGGTGGAAATACAAACCCAGGCATTGGAATGCCGATGTGTCTTGTGAGCGCCGAACTGATCTACAAACGTCTCACGAACGATCGGTCGGCTACACCGTTGAAAAAGCTCTAACGGAATGTGGCAAGGAGAAATAAGACGAAGCCGACCATCAAATTTACGCGAGGAAACTCTTGATACCAGCGTTGAACATCCGTCGGCTTTTGTGCCATTGCACTCACCATACAGAGAGCAAGATACGGGATCAGGAGGAGGATCGAAAAACTCTTTAATACCGACCATGAAAGTAATGATGCGAGAGTAAAGAAAACCACACACCAAAGCGCCGTCCGTTTTGTTCCAAGAACCGTCGCGATCGTTTCAACCTTTGCCGTTCGATCTGCGTCTTGATCGGGAATCGCTGAGTAGGCATGCATGGCCATACACCAACACAGGCCTGCGATAACAAGCATCGAAGGAGGGACTCGATGCGTAAGAATCGCGTAACTCGCAAGACCCGGAAGGAGATAGAGCCCGTTAAAGACGGTATCCAAGAATGGTCGCCCTTTCGCCCGAACCGGAGGCGCTGAATAGCCGTAGGCGAGGAGTAGAAAGAGAGCAATGAGCGCGGATACAAGCGGTGACGCGAGTAAAAAGATCACCGCAACCGGAATGAGCGCAAACGAAAGTGACCGGAGAAACATCGGGCGTTCCGGGGGACGGATCAAGTCTTCATACCCTTGTTTTTTTGGATTATGACGATCCGTTTCATAATCAAAAAGATCATTCACGCCATACAAAAACAGATTGGCGGGAAATAAAAAGAATAACCCCGTAAGAAGCAGAAGAAAGAGCTGGATGAAAGACCGTTCAATTCCAGGCACGAATAAGCCGGCGGCAGCGCAACCAACTAAAAAAGGACCAAGGAGATAAAACCAAAAGCGAGGTCGACTGATGCGGCAAAGCCGTTTCCAAGTCATACCTCGCTACGGTACCCGACTCTCTATGATAGAACAATAATACTCACGGGAACGATGGGCGCTTAACTCTCTTAAGGAAGTTTCATCTCAACTCGATTATCATTTTCGTTTGCCTCGCTCACTTGGCGATTTACATCTACCTGGACACTGACAAACGCACCTCGCTGCCCGCGAGCGAGCGTTCGCGAAATGGTGTAGACACGCGTATGACCCGCGGCAATCGCAGGAACATTCAGGCCACGTAAGAGCCGCTCGCCTCCAGAAGAACTTGGGACATACAAGACGTTGGTGCGCATCGCTCCAGATGCTTTCGTCCCACTATTTGAAATCGTGATGCGACCTGAGATGGTGCAGCGTTGTGCTGCTCCCGTTCCTCGGCAGGTCTGATTCACATTCGTAAGAGATGAAGCAAGATTTGCTTGAGGAGCAAGAACGGTGATCGTGTTGCTCGCATGATCGTTTTCTTCATCCAAATCTTCTCCTTCTAGATTGTAGGCTAATACCGAAATTTCGAGCGAGTCTGCGCGTATAGGCTTATAGACCAAGGTCAGGATCACACTTCTTCCGGCTGCAATAGATCCAAGTCGACAATGAACGACACCTCCTGAACGCTCTGGAGCACAGCTCCCTTGAGGGGTCCTGGCCGAAATAAATTGGACTGTTGATGGCAAGCTCACATCAATCGTTGCCAAATCGATTGGACCCGCACCCCGATTCGAGACGGTCACTCGATACGAGATGTTACTTCCTTGGACTACCGTCGGGTAAGGCGTTGCATAGAGCGCGACAGCCACGTCCCCTGCCACCACTGGATCAGGCGTTGGAAGAGGCTCAGGCCTTTGCCCCGGCTCCTCAACTGGAGCCGGAAGAGAAGGCGTAGTGGGCTGAGTGGGTGAAGTCGGAGTGGGTGAAGGAGGAGTGGCTGGGATCGTGCTCGTTGCTCCGAAAGCATAGGCGCCAACACTATTATTTGTGGTACGGCTATTCCCCGCCCGATCTGCCAGGATTCCATTGGCTAACTCTCCCACAGGGAACGCGCTCGCAGGACGATCACCTCCCGCAAATGCTGGGATTGATACAGGCGAGGCATTCAACGCCATTGAAAGACGAAAATCTCCTCCTGTTACGTTCACAAAGCCTGGCTGGGTCGTGATAAATTGATTATCTCGGCGGATTTGTGCTGGATTACAAGTCGCGTTCGAAGAAGGGCAACCCGTCCCATCGCCTAAACCGATATCATCTGAACGATCGAAGATAACATTTCCTTTGATTTGTAAGTTGGCATCGGCGACCAACATCCCACTTAACCCACTTCCTGCGGCAGCCGTTTGTGGAGAAGCAACTTGAAAGAGATACGGCGCACTTGTTCCTGCGGGATTAACGAATAAGTT
>CAYHTN010000029.1:16049-16290 GCA_964359565.1 uncultured Gammaproteobacteria bacterium | reverse complement strand
AGCTCTTCAAATGCATTCCGATAAAGGCGGTGATGATGAATCCATGGAATTATTAAATAGGGCTTATTCAGTATTAAAAGATAAAGAAACAAAGCGCCAGTATGATGAAGAACTGTTAGTTTCTCGGGATGGGATTGATGATGAGGGTGTTTTTTTTCAACCCTCGTCTTTTCTTCTGCCATCAGCAGGAACGCCTTTTTCAGAATCTTTTAAAGCGCAGTATAAACGTTATTACCAGATG
>CAYHTN010000029.1:0-16039 GCA_964359565.1 uncultured Gammaproteobacteria bacterium | reverse complement strand
AGAGAGTACCTTTTACGGATATTTTTGATCGTCGTGTTTTCCAAGGCTCTCCATCTTCTCTTTATCGCTTGGATGCGCGACCGGAGATGACTTTTCATAATGTTTATTCCTTCCTTCAGGCAAAAACACGATATTTACCGGCACAAAAACCGCTTCAATTAAATCGACAGCGCCCGCTTACCTCTGAATTTGCGATTTATCTTTTGCGCACTTTTTTAAGAGGCGACTACTATGGCAATAATCTTATCGGTATTAGATCTTATTTTGAAATGGCTATTGCTAATATTAAAAAATCGGGCACCTTTGTTTTGGAAGAAATTTTATATCAAGGAGTGTTGGAAATTATTAATATGGGTGAAATTCGACAGGGTGAAGAAACGCGCCCACTAGAGGCAATAAGAAAAATCACCACTTATGCCAAAAATAGCGTATATCAATGGCCTTATTGTTTAACGCAACTCCTGCAAGATAAATACTATCGTGACTATTATGCTTGTGCGCAAAGACTATATTTGCAATATCCAGCTGATCCGTTGTCTGCTGAATCGCTAATTGTTTTTGATGGCCGAGCAATGGCAAGGACTTATCTTTCTTATAATCGAGATCAGCAGAAAATGCATTTGGAATCAGGGCAGCCAGAAAATGAGTATTTCAAGCACAAAATTCATTCTTTTGCAACATTATATCAATTTGAAAAAATGCTATTTATTGCTTTTTCTGCGGGTCATCCTGCAGCATTCTATCGAGAAAAAGGATTTCAGATTTTAGATTGGATTCCTGCAGTGAAAAACTCACAATCTAATTTAATAATGATGAATGTTCTTTTTCAAGCCGCTATCTGTTTTTTGAAAGCAATGTGCATTGAAAAAAAGCCAGTACGTCAAATGAGTGATCAAGGGTTAGTAACAAGCCTAATAGTATCAAGTATTCAGATTGGTTGTGAGCAAACTCCAATAGAGGAGCTCTATGGTTTAACACAAGGATTAAAATACCTGTCTCTCCTGCGATATCAAGATGATGGTATCATAGACCTCATTAAAGCTTACCATGCGAGATCACTAGAAATTGCAGAGATGTTTCCAATCTATGAATCACATCAATCCAACATTGACTTGCTCATGCGCGCAGAGCAAACGATGCTGATTATGCGAGCATTGATACATTCGCTAGTTGATATTCTGGAAATGAATCAATTGAAAATACGAAAGACTCGACTTGAGCATCGTAAAAGCACCATTCTCTATAAAGCCTATGAGGGTTGTTTAAATGGCTGGTACGATGATACTGTGTTACCTAAGCAAACGGAACAGTTTAGAGCTTCTTTGATGCAGGCATTGCTTGCGGAAAAAGGATGGACTTTTAGGGACATAGAAAAAAACGTTGATTATCCTTGGCTAATGATCGATAGAGATGCACAAGGTTGGATGCGACCAAGCCCGATGCTCCCGATACCAACGCATACGATGATTGATTTATTTCAATCAGTAGAGGGAATTGAGATCAACCATCAACAAGGAAAGATAGAGCTGATGATGAAGCAATGGCGCCCAGGAGATCCTGCTTGGTCTAAATTATTAACCATTTACGATATCCGAGAGTTGCTGGAGCGCAATATTGGGAAGGCTTTTTTTAGCTTAGATCCAGTTCGTCCCGATATGAAATTACACCCCTTTAATGAAATGCGCTTTGGGCCCGATTCTCTTTATCAAACGCAGCTTCTTCATTCCATGTTATTAACAGATTATATGTTAAAATTTTTAACTGTTGGCGCAGAAATTCAAGGTAAATATCCATATAGTTTAAGATCTCTTGAATCAATGACGGCGCCTTTACCCGAATATTTAAAAAAAATCATTACCGATTTTCAAGAAGCACAATCCGAGGAAGCCTTACATCGTTTTTGGATTGAAGCAGTAGATATGCCAGTCGCTGCAACGTACTCAGGAGATAAAATTGATCCTACTATGCGTGCTGCTTTTGGCGATATTCAAATGGTAGTAAAAAAACATGTCATGATGCGTGATGAGCATGGACATTTAGTGGATAAACCCGAGGCTGATGAAGGATGGAGGTTTTTTGTGCTCACCAGAGCTCAATTGGCGCCCATTGCACAAGGGAAGAATAAAATTAATGGTAGAGCAATGATCTTTATCGATAATACTAATGAAGTTTATTTTCTTGAAGATAATACGTTTTCTCCTGTGTTAATGCTTGCTAATTATCAAGAAACCTTAAGGCGCTTATTTCACCGCAAGCGTGATGCTTCTGGAGAGGTATTAGGAAATTTAGAAAATATACGATTAATATATCGTATGACAAAAGAGATAGCGCGACGAGGAGGAAGATCTCACCATTATTCACCAGAATTTATATTCGCACATGAGTTTACGGAACATTATAATGAATTTGCACTATATTATCCGGAATTTGGCCGCTTACGAGAGCTAAGTAAAGTGGTCGCGTTCATTATATATGCGAAACATCTTCGAAAAAATAATCAAGAGATTCTTCAAGAAAGGGAAACGCAACTCAATGATACTGCTTATTGGCAAGAAGAAATAAGAAAAACTCAAGAGGACGTTAGACAAGTCAATCAACAGTATTCAGATGCCTATCAAGAAGAGCGCAAGGGGCAGGTTGCTAACCTAGGGAATAATTTTAAAAGATGGTTTGAAGATTTAACTAAAATTTGTGAAGAACACATCGCTAACTTAGATAGGATGTATGAGGATTCCAAAAGTTTGTGGGTCACTGCAGCATCAGACGAAGTTCAAGAAGAGCTACGACAGCGGTTTTTCTCGCTAAGAGATCAATTAATCAAAAATTCTGGTGTTTCAGCGTGGGATAAAGTTTCTACGCAGATTTGGAATCAGGTCGTTCTGGTAAAAGCGGAGAGCGTCGCTTCACAAATAAGAGCTGCTAGATATAGCCACTTTATATCAATGATCGATGGATATTGTTCTTCTGTGAGGACATTTTTTGATCACTATCATTTTCCAGAATTATATAATGATTTAATAAAAGGTGATATGGCGACTTTAAAGAAATTATTTCGTGATTATCAAGAACATCAATGTGTAGCAGAAATTAAGGAAAAAATATTTAAAGAGCTATCGAAAGATGACATTCAAAAGGCGCTGATGAATCATGATATGGCTGTTATTACTCGCATTGCAACACAGTTTGCGACTAAAAATTTATTAACATTTAAAGCTGAAATTGACGCGGAAATTGCTCGGTTAAATAGCCGTGTTCCGCAAGCACAACAGGCTCTTCGTGCGTGTTGTGATAATCGTCGTCGAGTTGAAGCGCAGTTTGTTGCGATGGGGCTAGGTGTTCGCGCAGAGGAAAAGGTGGATATTGACGGAACTTGCTTTTGGGTGCCCGCTAATTTACGAGAAGAAACGAGGCCGCGTCGTCATCGAATCGTCTATGGTGGTGTCAATGTTAAGCCGATAGTAAGACAATTAGATGCAAGTGATTATAGGCATATTCCGCTCACGAACTCTGTTTTTTCAAAAGGAGAGCCTTATGCAAAAGTTGATATGGCCTATATTACTGCAGCATATACGGCCGCGGCCAGCTTCCAAGGAGGCAAAGAACAGGTCGGGTTTTTATCCTATTTTAGATTACTAGAGGCGTGCTATGATCGTATGGCGGAAGCGACAGCACGAGGAGAAAAACCAGAAGAGATTTATGCTCGACCGCCACGGCAATTTGGGCCTGACCATTCCGGATATCAATCAGGGGGTGGAGGGGGTGGCGGAGGGAGAGGGACATCGGGGATCGTGACGCCCGCATCGATGGGCGTCATAGAGACACCGACATCGATGATCGAAGAGCCCGCGTCACGTACGACACAGACTGGATCGCTTGCACAATCTGGATCGGCGCAATCGCGCAGGCCGTCGCAGTCGTCATCGCTTCCGCCCACGCAGCGCTCTGGAAAGAGGTAACAGGCGGAGCTCGGCTGACAGGTCGGAGCATCGCATCGAATGTAGCCGATCGAACCACAGTGAGTGGCGCAAAGCTCGACCTGTCGCCCCAGCGTACAGAGGAAGTCCTCATCGACGAGACCATCACCATCATCGTCAAGGCCGTTGCAGCTCTCACGTGGGCCGCGATCCGGAGGGCCGGCATCGCGGATGATGGGAATGTCGACGGGAGAGACGCTAGCATCCACCAGAGGCGTAGGCGATGGAGAAGCCGGAACATCGACCGGAGGTGCTACCGGAGAACCGGCGTCCGTGGGCGGAGGGGGAGGAGGTGAACCCGCATCTCGCGATGCGAGTACGACATCCGTTGTTGTGCGGACATCAGGCATGATCATGCCCGCGTCATGAACGACCACAGGTGCCGGAAAGGGTGTCTCGACGTAGGCACCCGGATCGTCGAGGAGCGTGATCTGGTCGGCGAGTTCACGGTAGAATCGAGCCGGATCGGCGAACCACTGACGCTTCGAACCGCGGCTGTCGTAGCCACGGAACCAGGCCGACGGATCGCTCGTGATCGCGTCCTGCATGCTCTGCAGACGCACACCCAGATGGACGTGTTCGGCACCATCACCGTTGTCGGAGTCGCGCTGGACGTAGCCGACGATGTCGTAGGGTGTCACCCGATCGCCGACGCTCCAGCTGAGGGAACGTCCGGAATTGTATCCGGTCGTGCGGCGCAGGTGACCATAGATCGTGAGAAAGCGCTGGCCCTGGACGATACGGCCGATGCCGTTCGTCGCTTCGAAGCGAAGGCGAGAGCAGTGCTCGATCACGATCGCGAGGGTTCCGTATCCCGCCGCTGGGCGGTAGACACGGATGATCCCGGGGCCGATCGGATAGACCGGCGTGCCCTCGGGATAGTTCAGATCGAGTCCGAGGTGGTTGCCATCGGCGTAGAAGCTTCGGCCACGGTAGACGCGTGTGTAGGCGCGTCGATCCATGACCGGGTAGCCGATCGTGCTCAGATCGCAGGTCGGAGCGACCCCGATCGCGTCGATCGACATCTCTTCTTCGCCGGGTTCGGTGAGCAGATCCTCTTCCGGAGCGAGCACACTCCCTCCCCCGCAGTGGCTGAGGAGCAGAGAGAGAAAGAGGAGGAGGAAAAACCAAAACCGCTTCATGAGACACTCCTTGTCTTGAGAGAGAGGAACAGGCGGAACATCCGCAGGATGTAGCCATGAGAAGTCATGGATACACGCCTAAGGAAGTTCTTCCATGCTTGAGTCAAGCACATACAGAGAAAAATCGTGTCGGTATTTTTCTCTGTATGCATGTGCAACCCTAAGGCGAAAAGCCAAGAAGCGTATATGCGCTAGTCAGATCTTTTTTGAACCGCTTGTGGAAGAGACAAAACCCGTAGGTCGTCTCCCCACGTCTGCGTCAATCGAGACGTGACTCCATGGCCGAAGAACACATGAACAACACCGTTATTCCACTCCGAGTACATAAAAGAACCCGTGAATCGGCTCCAAAACCTAGATCGGTTTTCTCTAGGCGGTGCCTCTCCGGTTTATGTGTGCTTCTTACAAACAGGCCTTGCAACTGACTCTCGGTCTTGCGACCTTAGCTCTAGAATAAAATATTGAGAGCATTCGTCAAATATTCCTTTACAACAGCCCATCTGTTTATAGACGCTTTACACTTCACTTTTTTTATTCGCGTTCGTTTCTCTCGATTCGCTCTCGTACGAGTCATGGATTGTTTAGTCGGTCTACGCAAGACAAGAATATTTTGTTATTATTTATGGCCGCTTCTTGTGTATAAGTCTTTTTCTCTGCTCACCTAAGCGCCAAAGTGAGAATAATATAGTATATATCGCAATCATCCACAGCCAAGAGAACGATATTTTGTCCCAGACACCGATCGAAATGCCATCGGTCAGATGAGCGATCCAGAGAATGAGCGAGAGACAGCCCTGAACCGGAAAAAAGATGCGCTGATCGACCGGAAAGATGAGAGCCACGGCGCCAAAGAGCATCGTCCAGGGAATAAGAGGAACGATGAGGAGGTTCGTGAGACAGCCGAGCACACTCCACGAACGAAAGATCCAGGCAAGATACGGAGCCGTCATGATCGTCGCGGCGAGTGTACTTGAACAGGTCTCCCGCAAGAGCTTAGGAAATTGTTTTGGGAACCACTCATCTATATAAGGCCCAAGACAAATGAGACCAATCATGGCGAAGAAAGAGAGCGCGAACCCGGCATCAAGAAAGAGCGCGCTCGGTTGCCACATGACGAAAAGAGAAGCCGCGATCAGCAAAAGCCGGGTCGGGCGAATCAAGCGACCACAAAGCGGAGCATACTCAACCAAGATTCCCATGATCGCAGCCCGCGCGACCGAAGCGGAAGGAGCGACAAATAAGACAAAGGCGCAAATACTTCCGACCAAAATCCCCCACGCCTGCTTACGAGAACACCCGAGGCGGATTGCGGTCCGGGCGATGATAAGCACGAGGATGCTAATGTTCGCGCCAGAAACCGCCACGATATGCATGAGCCCAGCACGTTTGAACGTTTGCTGCGTTTCTTTCGTGAACAACCGCTCGCCATATAAAATGCCACTCAAGAGAGCCGCTTCTTCTTTTGGGAGCATCGTCTGGATCCGTTCTGTCAGTGTTCGTCGAGCAGCCATCATCCAAGGTGGCGTCATTTCTTCTTGAGTGTGTTTACGCACCACCGAAGCCGCTCGCATCGCCCCATTAGGGTTCGTAAGACGTAACAGCGGTACGCCTTCACTCCAGGCACGAAGCATGCCGATACAGGCGAATAAAACGCACAGGATGATCACAAATTCTCGTCGCTCTCGCCACAACGAAGCGATGATCGCCGTAATGACGAGCAAGATTTCGATCCAGAGCATCCAACGGATCGAAATAAGTCCGAGCGTGCTCACGCCAACCCCTATCAAAAACGCGGTCGCTGACCAACCGACAATACGACCACGCGAAAAAATGAGAGACATCGTCTCCTCTACTCCGTTGCATATTTCACGTGAGCTGACTAGAGGCTCTCTGGTCATTATCGGATGCTCTTCCCCTCCCACAGCATCCGAAACAAGGCATCAAAGACATCTCTCATCGCCGAAATCGAAACTCCTTCTCTAATACAAAACGCCTTCCGTCTTACTCAAAGACGAAACTCCTTCTCTTTTTTCTTGTTTTACTTCCGTACCACTGCCTCGATGTTATGACCGTCTGGATCATGGACGAATCCTCCATAATATTCTGGACCGTAGTCAGGACGTGGGCCAGGCGCACCGTTGTCTTTTCCTCCATTAGCCAATGCGGCCGCGTAGAACGCCTGTACCTGTTCTTGACTCGTCACCCGAAATCCAACGTGCTGGGAAGGAACAGATGCACGGGGCATCAGCCAAAGATCCGGACCGCGCTCATCTCCCATGCCACAATAGCCTTCGCCCTCCATGTAGACTTTGTAACCAAGTGGAGCCAATGCTTTTTCGTAAAATGCCTTGCTACGCGCCATGTCTGTGACGTACAAACTGATGTGATCGATCATAAGATTTGTGTGAATGAATCAGATCTTTTTAGGATACGCTTCTTTTGATGTCAGGAAAACATCGACTGCTCTTTGTTAAACTACAATACTCACGAGACGTCCTGGAATATAGACGACCTTTTGTGGTTCTTTTCCCTCAAACCACTTCTTCACATTCGTTGAAGCGAGTGCGAGGGCTTTTGCTTCAATTTCTGAAATATCAGAATCAACCGTAAAGCGATCGCGTAATTTTCCATTCACTTGAATCACGAGTTCGAAAGTAGCTGCGGTTAATTTAACCTTGTCGTAGACGGGCCACCCATCCGTGTGTACGTTGCCCGGAGCATCTTCGCGCTCCCAAAGCTCGCTCGCGAGATGCGGCGCAAATGGCGCGAGTATTTGGATCGCCCCTTGTCGTAACGATGCCGGGACTCCCCCTGCTTCTTGAAAGGCGTTCGTAAGAATCATGAGTTGCGAAATACAGGTGTTGAATTGCAACGCATCAATTCCTTCACTCACTTTCTTTACGGTTTGATGATAGAGCGTTTCCAGCTCTCGTGTCAGTTCAATCTGCTTACCGTCTACAAATACATTCCAGACCTTCTCAAGAAAACGGCGCACGCCCTCGATCCCACTCGTATCCCACGTTGCGGGCTGGTCATACGGGCCAATAAACATTTCGTAGAGACGAAAGACATCGGCGCCATACTCTTTGACGACATCATCCGGATTGATGACGTTTCCCTTTGACTTCGACATCTTGACCCCACCTTCTCCCAAAATCATATTATGTGAACGTCGCATCCGATACGGTTCACTGCCACACTCCTTTGGAATGTACCCCATGTCGTACAAGAATTTGTGCCAAAAACGGGAGTACAACAAATGAAGCGTCGTATGCTCCATTCCACCGTTATAGAGATCAACGGGCATCCAGTACTTCAAAGCTTCTGGGGATGCGAATTCTTTGTCATTTTTTGGATCACAGTAACGCAAGAAGTACCAACTCGATCCCGCCCAATTGGGCATGGTATCGGTCTCGCGTTCAGCCGGGCCGCCACAACGCGGACACGTCGTTTCGACCCAGTCGCGAATTTTCGCGAGAGGAGACTCACCCGTATCCGTCGGCTCATAGGCTTCGACGGGAGGAAGCGTGAGCGGAAGTGCAGCGTCAGGTAACGGAATCCAGCCGGTGTTTTTGTGAGCAAGGATATGGTCTAGGAGGTCTTGCTGATCCACGTCGTAGAAGTGTCCGCGACCAGTGTACGTTTGCAAAAACCATCCTGCGGGAAAGCGTTCATGTGTTGGCGCAGCAATGACCGTATCATCACTCGACCACATCACGGTCGCCGATTCAACGAGAGGTGTGACCACCTTCCAATCGATGGGACGCTTGATGAAATCCCGCAGGAAATCAAAATCCGCTTTGCGTTCAGGCTCTGCCTTCACCCGTTCATCGTAGCGCTCTTGCGGATACGTTCCGATCGCAGGTGCGACCAAAAGGAGATGTTTTATCTTCTTTTTCGTACGCTCAATCGCTTCGATCGCCATCCGTCCGCCAATGCTGTGACCAACGATCACGTCGTCGTCGCCAAGCTGATCGAGATAAGGCTGCAACAGCGTCATCCATTTTTCCACGGTTGGACCCCCGGTCAAGGGCATCGTCGGTGTAAATACCTCGAACCCTTCTGCTTCCAATTTCGCTTTCACCCACGGAAACCAGGCTTGATCCCCCGCCCCACTAAAACCATGAATCAATAACACCTTTTGTTTTTTAGTGGCACAGTGGTCGCAGTGCACGAGTGGAATCGGCTCCCCCCAATAGCGTTGACGCGAAAAGACCCAATCACGTAAGCGATAGGTCGTCATTCGCTTACCCACGCCTTTTGCTTCCAACCAAGCGATTATTTTTTCTTTCGCTTCGCTCGTCGGCAGCTCATTCAAGAAATCTGACTGCAACGCATACCCTTCGTCGGTAAAATAGAGAGGCCGCTTTTCACGGAAATGTTTCCAAATCAATTCGTGCGTGCCGATGTTCAAGAATGAAGCGATCTCATCCGCCTTTTTCCAAAGGACGGTTTGTGAGTCTTTTTCGATTTGAGCAACTTCCACTTGAGCTTCATCACGAAGTTCAAGATAAAATGACTTATCCCAATCGAAACAGTTCACGTCTTTGCGAGGCTTGTAGCCACGACCATAGAGTGCAGGGATCACGACGGAAACGAGGGTTGGATTTTGATAGCCGGTCTCTTCTTGCACTTCACGAATAATGGCTCGTTCGGGTGTTTCTCCGTCATCAACGCCTCCCCCTACAAACACATGACGGGCGTCACTCGTTTCTAAGACGAGATATTCGTCTGTACGTGGACGATAAATAATGGCGGTCACCACCGATTTTACTTTTGACCACGGCTTTCCTTCTTTTGGCTCAAAGGGCGGAACGACCGTGACGCACGGAGCAACAACGTGCTTGATCGGCAAGGAAAACTTCTCCGAAAAGGCATAATCGCGCTCATCGTGAGCCGGTACCGCCATGACTGCCCCCGTACCATATGAAGCCAGGACGTAGTCCGCGATCCATACGGGTACACGTTCATTATTCACCGGATTCACGGCGAATATTCCTTCTAGTACGATGCCGGTTTTTTCTTTCGTCTCGCTGGTACGATCAATATCGCTGAGACTTTTTACCTGCTCACGATACGCGCTTACGGCCACCGCATTCTTCACTGCACTTGTCTTGATCCACTCACTCACCAATTCGTGCTCTGGTGCGAGCACGACATACGTAACACCAAATAACGTATCTGGACGCGTCGTAAAGACGGTCATCTTTTCAGCGCGACCTTCGATCGCGAATTGAATTTCGGCTCCTTCGCTCTTTCCGATCCAGTCGATCTGTTGTTTTTTGATCTTGTCGAGATAATCAACCGTGTCTAAATCCTTGAGTAACCGTTCTGCATATTTTGTTATTTTAATCATCCACTGTGCCTTCTCACGTTTCTCGACCGGATTTCCACAGCGTTCACACACGCCACCCTGCGCTTCTTCATTCGCAAGCCCAATTTTGCAGCGAGGACACCAATTGATGGTCGATGCCGATTTGTAGGCCAACCCCGCTTTTACGAATTGCAAGAACTGCCACTGCGTCCATTTGTAATATGCCGGATCAGTCGTATCGACTTCGCGAGACCAATCAAACCCAAAGCCAAGTGATTTAATCTGGCGGGTAAAATTCCCCACATTTTTACGCGTAGCTTCCGACGGAGGGATTTTATGTTTGATGGCAAAGTTTTCGGTCGGCAATCCGAAGGCATCCCAGCCGATCGGATAAAGCACATTTTTTCCTTCCATGCGACGTTTGCGGGTGACAAGATCGATCGCCGTATAAGAGCGTGGATGCCCGACATGAAGACCTTCTCCGGATGGATAAGGAAATTCGACTAATCCATAGAATTTTTCTTTTCCAGGAGCTCGAACGGCGGTAGCAGCCTGATACGTTCCCTCTGCTTCCCAGCGGGCTTGCCATTTGGCCTCCATCTCGTGAATTGGTCGTGTAGACATAAGATATGAATGGCTTTCACAGTAGCAATAAGAAAATAGGCGGGCAACTACCTCCTGTACTATTCATCTGATTTAGCTTTCCTTGTTTCTTCCTATCACTTCTTGACAGGCGCGCTGCACTCCACTAAAGTGGAGGGTACGTTATGAGTCTTCGTAGTTGTTCGACAACGAAAATGACGTGCAAGTTCCTTGTACGTGCCCTTTTCGTTATTGTCCCAACATCGACGGTGGCCCATGTAAACGCTGCGTAACCCAGAACAAGTGCTGCGCAAACCATGAATGCCACCGCCCAACCGCGGTGGCATTTTGTTGAGAAGATCCTCGGTGTCCCGTTTACGACGGGGCGCCGACAAGTCCGCTCAACCTGGCATGGGGCCAGAGAAGGTCAGTAACAAGCAATGAAGTCGTTTCAGTTGGTTCTCACTGGACAGCAGCTGGCTCAGGTCGATTGCCCGATCGATCGTATCGAGCCTGCGATCGTACGATCCGCCCTCCGAGACAGGCGGATTGCGGCGCCCGGGTCGTTCATCATCTGCTTCCGGGTCAAGGAAGCGAGGAAGCCGCTGAAGCCGGAAGCGGTACCCGTGTCGAGCATCAAGAGGGTCGTCCGCTACGGCACGGGGCTGATCGGGTTCGAGCTCGAGAACGGCAACACGGCCTACCCGACCGTGCAGCTGGACTACTCCCCCGAGATCGTGGAGTCGCTCGTCATGGGGGCGAAGCGAACCGCAGGAATGTCCCGGCGCCTCTTCTGCGCTCGCGTCAACGAGGTGCTCACCCTCGTGGAAGCGAGCGAGATCTACAAGGCGCCGAAGCAACCCGGCGATCGTCCCAGCCGTCCGTCAGAGATCCCTGACGCGGGCTGAGACAAAGGCTCAAACCTCAAGCGGGTGGCTGCTCGGCCACCATGTCTCCGTCGAGGAAGCTCTCGACGAACCCCGGCTGCGCCCGCTCGTCTACCGGGACAAACACGGCCGGTGGCGCCTCTGCACACACCATAAGCCGGGCAAGGCGCCTCGCATTCTCATTCTCGTCCGCAGCCACAACGGCCGTGGCAAGTGGAAGCGACGTCTCGCCCCCGGTTGTCTGATCGCCTTCGAGGCAGAGCAGGCTCCCGAGCGCACCGGCGAGTTTCCCATTGGCACCTACCCTGCCGACGCTCCCGCCGAAGACGCCGTCGCGGTGTAACAACCATACGTCTCGCCCTCGCGCGATACGTTCTCCCTCCCCCGACCCCACCACAAACGCTGTGCTGCGGGTCGTTCTTTTTTAACCCCACGAGACTTTGAGATCAGTTCTGTGTCAGACACGGTATCAGACACAGAACTGATCTCGGATACAAATTAGATCTGAGCCCTTGTCTTTTTGCATAAAACCAGATACTCTCCTCTCGCTTAATCCCCCTGCGCCTCGCCGGTTTTTGACTGACGAACGCGTGTATCCGGCCTTTTTGCCTCTGCAGTCGATTTCTAAGAGATCATGCTCAGACAAAAAACGTCGACCCTTTATGCTTCAGCCAGACAAGAAAAAGAAGATTATTGAGAAGTTCCGCACCCATGCGACCGATACCGGTTCTCCTCAGGTCCAAATCGCTATTTTAAGCGAAGAAATGAAGGAACTTTCTGAGCATTTGAAGATGCACAAGAAAGACCACTCTTCCCGCCGTGGTCTTATCAAAAAGGTTGGTGAACGCCGCCGTTTGATGAAGTACTTGAAGCGTGAAGACGCCAAGGCCTACGACGAACTGGCTGCCAAGCTCAAAATCTGACCTCCCCCAACACGTTGTTTATGAACAACGTGTTCTCCCCCCTCCAACCGTGGAGGGGGTTTGGTTTTCGCTCAAATCTTGATTCAGAGACGAAAATCAGAAGAGAGCTTGAAAAAATCTCTCAACTCAGCTATTATTCCCCTGTTCTCGTTCTTTCCTTTTTCTTTTTTATTTTTTGTTAGTTTTTGGGATCACTCTTGATCCCCATTCGTTTATGATCAAAAGACCAGACCAGCGTGTCGCTGTTTTTATCGACACGCAAAACATGTATCACTCGGCCAAGCATCTCTATAGCGCCCGAGTTAATTTTGGCGCTCTTGTCGATACTGCCGTCGATAACCGTCCCATTGTCCGCGCCATTGCCTATGTCGCGAAATCAAAAGGCGGCGAAGAGCAAGCTTTTTTTGACGCCTTGCTCCAAAGCGGCATCGAATTAAAAATTAAAGACGTCCAAGAGTTCTCAAGTGGCGAAAAAAAGGCCGACTGGGACGTCGGCATGACGGTTGATGCCATCAGCCTCGCTGATCGCGTTGATGTTGTCATCCTGGTCACCGGAGACGGAGATTTCTGTCCCCTCGTAGAGTATCTCAAGACACATGGCGTCTTATGCGAAGTTGTGGCCTTTGGCGAGTCGACCAATGCGCGCTTACGTGAGGTCGCCGACTCATTCTTAGATCTTTCGTCTACACCTGCAGATTTCTTGATTCGCTCTCGTGTTCCTCGGGAACAAAAAGCCGAACATGAAGAACGAGAAGATGATCTTTCCGAACTCATGCTCGATCACCATCCTGAGCCCCGTGGTCGAAAACCAAACGCTCCTCCCAAGCCTCCGCACAACGACGCCCCGCCTGCACGTAAAATCCGCATTACCTACTAACCTGTCGCCGATTACTGCTATGCCTATTCCTTCTGCACAAGAATTTTCGATCGAATTTGCGGGACGCACCCTCACGATTGGGATCGGACAACTCGCCCAACAAGCCAACGGAACGTGTACCGTTCGTCATGGAGACACCCTCGTTCTTTGTACCGCCACCATGGGAGACGCTCGTGATGGGATCGATTTTTTTCCCTTAAGCGTTGATTTTGAAGAGCGCATGTATGCCGCTGGTCGTATCAAAGGCTCTCGTTTTATTAAACGCGAAGGTCGCCCAACCGATGAAGCCATTCTTTCTGGTCGTTTGATCGATCGAGCGGTACGCCCTCTCTTTCCTGAAGGACTTCGAAATGAAGTCGCCGTTGTCGCCACCGTCTTTTCGCACGACCAAGAAAACGATGCCGATATCCCTGGTCTTATCGGAGCGTCCTGCGCCCTCATGCTTTCAGACATTCCTTGGCACGGTCCGATCGCGGCTGTACGTGTTGGCATGAAAGATGGCCAGCTTATTCTGATGCCAACGTATCAGGAAACAGAATTAGGCGATCTTGATCTTGTCGTCGCTGGCACATCCGAGAAACTCATCATGGTGGAATCCGGCGCCAAGCGCCTTCCCGAAGAACAGATGTTGAGAGCGATTCGCTTTGGGATGGATCACCTAAACACACTCATCGACCTTATCAATAAAGTGGCGAAGGCCGCGGGTAAAGTAAAAGTTGATCTGAATAAAGCAAAAGATGCCGAAGATGAAGCGAACCGCAGTGCGATCGCACTCGTTCAAGAACAGGCACGCGTCTTTTTAAACACCAAAACGGAAGGGCTCTTTGCAACTCCCTTGCGAAGCAAAGGCGATCGCAAAGCCTTGATTGGCCGCCTGAAAAAAGAACTCGATGAGCATCTCATCGCACAAAACATCGCCAAAGATCAACGCAAAAAGGCTCTTGAAGTCGTGAGTCCTTTTCTCGAAGAGAAGGTCACCGACCTCATTTTAACCAAAGGCATTCGTGCCGATGGCCGTCGCATCAATGAAATTCGCGATCTTGGTTCGCTCGTAGGGGTCGTGCCACGTACGCATGGATCTGGCCTGTTCCAACGTGGACAGACCCAAGTTCTCTCCGCCGTCACGCTTGGCTCTCCGGGGATGGAACAAACGCTCGATACAATGGAGTTTCAAACGACGAAGCGCTATTTCCATCACTACAATTTCCCGTCATATTCTGTTGGTGAAACCAAGTCAAATCGTGGTCCTGGTCGTCGTGAAATTGGACACGGAGCCCTCGCCGAGCGCGCCATCATGCCGGTTCTTCCAAACAAAGAAACGTTTCCGTATACCATTCGTGTTGTTTCTGAAGTCCTTGGTTCGAATGGCTCGAGCTCGATGGGTGCAACCTGTGGCTCAACGCTCGCTCTCATGGACGCTGGTGTCCCGATCGCTGAACCGGTAGCTGGAATCGCCATGGGTCTTGCGAGCGATGAAAAAAATCATCGTTACCAAGTCATTACCGACCTTCAAGACCTCGAAGACGGCGAAGGCGGCATGGACTTTAAAATCGCGGGAACAAAAACAGGGATTACCGCCATTCAAATGGATACAAAAACGAGCGGCTTGCCCTGGTCCGTGATTGAGCAAACCCTGGTACAAGCACGTGAAGCGCGTCTAGAAGTCCTCAGTTCTCTTGAACAGACAATTGCGACACCACGTCCGGAACTCTCAAAGTATGCGCCACGCATTATTTCGTTCATGATCAATCCGGATCGGATTCGTGATGTGATTGGCCCTGGCGGAAAAGTGATCAACGAAATTATCGCGACCCACAAGGTACAGATCGATGTGGAAGATGATGGTCTTATCATGGTGACATCAGCGAATCCTGAGTCTCTTGAAAAAGCCGTCGCTTGGATCAAACAACTCACACGCGAAGTAAAAGCGGGTGAAATATTCACGGGCCCCGTCACACGCATCCTTGAATTCGGTGCTTTTGTCGAAATTCTACCGAAGGTAGAAGGCCTTGTGCACATCTCCGAACTCGCCCCCTATCGCGTCGGTCAAGTCGAAGATATCGTGAAGGTTGGCCAAGTCGTGAACGTCATTGTAAATGAGATTGATTCGATGGGACGTTTAAATCTCTCCATGAAACGTGCCGAAGGTAATACCTTCCCGCCCGCACCTGCAAATAGCGGAGATGAAGGTGGTCATGGTGGTGGACGTCCTCCTCGAAGCGGTCACGGAGGCCCTCCCCGCGGCGGTCATGGCGGTGGACGCGGACCACGGTTTTAAACAACAAATTTCCTCCAATATTCATCATCGTAGGGGCCCCGCGCGCCGTGCCCCTAAGATGT
>CAYHTN010000028.1:0-17161 GCA_964359565.1 uncultured Gammaproteobacteria bacterium | reverse complement strand
GGGAGAAGGCGAAACCGGAAGATAAGAAGGAAGTTGAAGAAAAGCTTGAAGTCCTCAAAAAGATCAAGGATACAGATGACTTAGAGGCGATTAAGAAGGCCGGAGATGAGCTCGCAACCGCTGCGCAGAAGATTGGCGCTGCCATGTACGAACAGCAAAAAACCGAAGCAGCCGCGACCGATGCACAGACCCCGCCAAGCGATACGCCATCTTCGGACGAACCAGTCGCTCCAGACACCGATCCAGAAAAAAAATAACCCATTATTTCATATTGTTGTCTGTAGGGGCACGGCACGCCATGCCCCTGGCAACCACGATCGTTCCGTATGAACATTCAAGCCCCTGAAGGATCCCTCGGCGGAAAGTATGCCAACATGATGCAGGTGACACATACGTCCGAAGAATTTGTATTAGATTTCATTTCCGCCTTCGCACCAGCAGGAGAGCTTGTATCGCGTCTTATTGTAAGTCCACGACATACTAAGCGGATTGTGCGTGCACTCATGGATAACGTCGCCATCTACGAAAAACAATTCGGCGTGATTGAAGAAGCAAGTGAACCGAAACTTTTATCAAGTGGTCAGTAGGATTCTCTATGGCAAAAGATTATTACGATATTCTTGATGTTCCGAAGGGCGCGTCGGATGACGATATTAAAAAGGCCTTTCGCAAACTCGCGCATCAACATCATCCGGATAAGGGAGGGGATTCGGAACGTTTTAAATCCATCAATGAAGCGTATCAGGTGTTAGGAGATGCGAAGAAACGTGCAACCTATGACCAATATGGCTCGGCCGCCTTCGAACCGGGAGCCGGACCAAATCCAGGTGCTGGCGGATTTAACGGTTTTGGTTTTGACTTTGGACAAGGATTTCAAGGCCAAGATTTTGGTGATCTCGGTGATGTTTTGGGTGAGATGTTTGGCTTTGGCTCCGGTGGGCGAAGTCGTCAACCCCGCGGCAAAGATATTCAAGTAGACGTTCCGCTCGAATTTCGTGAAGCGGCATTTGGCGTGCGTCGACAATTAAAGCTCTACAAAACATCGGCCTGTCATCACTGCAAAGGGGAAGGCGGGGAACCGGGTTCAAAGACGACGAGCTGTAAAACATGTGAGGGCCATGGGCAGGTGCGACAAATGCAACGCACAATGTTTGGAACGATCCAAACGGCAACCGTTTGTCCGACCTGTCATGGCAAGGGAAAGAGTTGGAATGAATCTTGCAAAGTTTGTAAGGGTCAAGGAGTTGAGCGTCGTGAAGAGACGTTGGAGGTAGATATCCCTGCGGGTATCAGCAGTGAAGAGACGCTCAAGGTTCCCGCGGCAGGGGAAGCGGTCGGAGGAGGGAAACCCGGAGATCTTTATGTCCGTGTCCAAGTAAAATCGCATCCACGCTTTGTTCGTGAAGGAAATGACGTCATGACCGAAGAGCAGGTTCCCTTCAGTCTCCTGACGCTTGGTGGAGAATGGTCGGTGGAAACCCTCAACGGCGCGATGAATGTGCGTATCCCGGAAGGAACCGCATCGGGTACGGCATTTACGATTCGCCAAGAGGGAATTCCTTTCTTGCGTTCACATGGAAAAGGCAACCACGTTGCGCGTATGATCGCGACCGTTCCGAAGAAAATAACAAAAGAACAAAAACAATTGCTAGAGCAGTTGAAGCAACAAGGACTCTAGTGTCAACGGACGCCGTTCTGTCATACGTCATCCTCGGGCGAAGCCCGAGGATCCAGCGTATTTTAAATCAGCAAGAGCAGACGACATCCTTTTATCTGTGCTGGATTCCCGCACGTTGTGCGAGGATGACGTGTTACAGGCCATGGTTGCTTCGGGTTGAGCCATGCTACGATAGCGAATATCTTATGTCCCCGCTCTTTTCCCAAACGTTCATGATCGGTAGCTTTGCCGTTCCGAGTGCGGTCGTTTTTTTAGCGGTTCTCGCTGGTATCGGACTCCTCTATGGATTTGTGGCCGGACGTGATCGGATTGTCCACGTTATTCTTTCACTGTACGTGGCGCTTGCGATTATCACGAACGCTCCCTTACTCGCGTATGTCTATCGCTGGTTTCAGGCGGTGCCGAGCGTTCACGCGAGACTTCTCTGTTTTTTAGGAGTTTTTATTATCGTATTTTTGTTGCTTTGGCGCAGTCATATCTTACGCAGTATGGCCCGAGAACGGGGTCGGATTTGGGAGGCGGGCTTATTTAGCCTCCTACAAATGGGATTAGTCATGACCATCGTTCTTCTTCTCGTCCCACGAGAGGCGGTGGATCCTCTGCCCGCGTTGTTTAAAAGCGTCTTTGTAAGCGATTTAGGTCGCTCTTTTTGGTTGATTGGGCCCTTGATTGCCCTTATCTTGACCGGTCGACCGGCCGGAGGCGAAACGGTAGATTTGCACGCGTAGCTCGATTCTTGCTTGTGAAAGCGGCCTTTTTTCGCTACGGTCGTAACGTTTTCTTGAGATCCCGGTATAATAAGGCGTAGAGAGCCATGGATAAACGTCAATTCGAGCGTTTTTACGACGACTATTTTGAGCGAATCTACACATTCGTTTTTTATCGCGTTGGCGGCAATCGAGAGCTTGCCCGTGACTTAACCCAAGATGTGTTCCTTAAGGCCTTTGAAGCCTTCGAACGCTACGACCCTAACAAGAGTCAGAGCGCGTGGATTTATACCATCGCACGGAACCACATCATTAATACCTATGCGAAGACTCGTCCCGGAGTCACGCTCGAAGAAATTGAAGGATCAATCGCAGCATCTTACGACCCCCGTGGAACCTACCTTTTGCGCCAGGATGAACTGGTTCTTCATACCGCTCTAGCGGCGTTGGCTCCGGAGGATGCAACCCTGGTACGGATGAAATATCTTGAAGGTTGGAGTTTTGATGATTTGAGTGCGGCTCTGGAGAAAAGTTCAGGAGCACTCCGTGTCCAAGCCGGTCGTGCCTTAAAGAAGATGCAATCGCTTCTTCGTTCAACCCGTGTATGATTTCTTATTTCCTTATCTCACGCTTAAAGCGTATCGGACAACGTCCTGTAGCGGATCCGTCCGTGAAAGCCTCTATTCGAGAGAGCTTAGTTCAAGCAGGGTACTTACCTTCTCGAAATGTCGCTTTTTTGCGAGCGCGAGTCGCGTTTGCGAGCCTCGGCGTTTTGATCACGGGCTTCGGTGGAACTGTTTCTTACGCCTATGCTTCTGATATGGTCTTGCCTGACACTCCGCTCTATCCGGTCCGTCAGCACATCGAAGCGATCGAGGTCCGGTTGGCGCCGACGCTAGAAACAAAAGCAAAAGTGCTCGAAAAGCAAGTTGCTCGTCGAAAAAAAGAGGCGCATCTTTTAGAGGTCATGAAGAAACCGTTACCTGCGGTTCATGCCAAGATTTTAAAAGAAGAACGTGAGGAACGTCGTTCGGCTCAAACATCTTCGACCCGTATGCGAGTATTAGCGCCTATCCGTACCCCTGTCATGATCAAGGCTCGCGAAAAAAACATGCGTGATGATCAGGATGCCTTAGAAATGAAGGGGCGCGTCAAAGTTCGTACAGAGAGAGAAGATAAAAAAGACGAGCGATCGACTACAACCCGTTCCCTTATTCCCTTGAAACTTGTACCAAAAAAAGAGGATCGCCAAGATCGAAAAGAGCAGAAAGAAGAAAAAAAGCTTCAGCGTACCGAAGGTGCATCGATGCGCGTCAATATTCAAGAATCCCTTCGCTTACGTCGTGTGCGCGCTGAAGAGCGTCGTAAGCAAGAGCAAGAACAGAAGGTGAAACGTGTGCGTCGAGAAGGGCGTTTTTAGGTCTCCGAGTTGCTCTCTTTCTGACATCCTGCCTATTCTAGTGCCATTATGCTGCGCATTTGGAATACCCCTCATCGAGCTTTGGAAGAATTTGTTCCCGCCGTTCCCGGCAAGGTCGGTTTGTATACCTGCGGCCCGACCGTCTACTACTTCGCCCATATTGGGAATCTCCGCACCTATCTTTTCGAAGATGTTCTCAAGCGTACCCTGCAAAAAATGGGGTATCACGTCACGCACGTCATGAATGTGACTGATGTGGGTCACTTGGTAGCGGATAGCGATGATGGCGAAGACAAAATCGAGAAGGCGGCTGCGACCCTCGGCAAGAGCGCGTGGGAACTCGCTCGTTATTATGAAGAACAGTTTGTGAAGGATTTGGCTTTGTTGCGGATTTTACCTCCGGATCTCATGCCACGTGCGACGGATCATATTCCTGAGCAGATTGCGCTTGTGCAAGAGCTCGAAAAACGGGGACACGCTTATCGAACCAGCGATGGCATCTATTTTGATACGGCCAGTTGGCCCGCGTATGGTCGATTTAGCGGACAACGTCTTGAAGACAAAAAAGCCGGAGCCCGAGTAGAAACGAATACCGATAAACGCAATCCTTCGGATTTTGCCTTGTGGAAATTTTCTGTCTCAAGCAAGAAGCGTCAAATGGAATGGGAGAGTCCGTGGGGCGTTGGTTTCCCAGGGTGGCATATCGAATGTTCGGCCATGTCTCTGAAGTATCTTGGACAGCCGCTTGATATCCACTGTGGCGGTGTCGACCATGTACCGATTCATCATGAGAATGAAGTCGCGCAAACAGAAGCGGCAACTGGATCGATTTTTTCGCGTTATTGGATGCATGGGGAATTTTTACTGGTTGATGGTCAACGTATGGCCAAGTCGCTTGGGAATGGTTATACCCTGACGGATATTCAAACCAAGTTTCAGATCGACCCCATCGCTTTTCGCTACTTTTGCCTCGGAGCGCATTATCGTACCAAGCTTAATTTTACCGCAGAAGCCGTTCAGGCAGCCCAGACGGCTTTAAATAAAGTCCGAACCTGGATTTCCCTTGTAAACAAGGAGTATTCCGAGACGCAACGTGCTCAAGGCAGGATTGTATCTGCGGCTTGGGAGGCGTTTTTAGAAACGTTATCGCAAGACCTCAATACTTCAGAAGCGTTGGCACAGATGATTGGACTTATCCAACGCGACTCCCACGGACAGCTCGTCTCCGTTGTTGAAGGGGCCTCTGTCCTCGATGTTTACGCCACCCTGCTTGAGATGGATGAGGTCTTGGGACTTGGGCTTCGTGATTGGCAAGAGCCGGAGCAGGAGATCCCCGTTGAAGTAGAGGCTCTTCTGAAAGAACGGATGCAGGCTCGAGCAGAAAAGAATTGGGCCGAGTCGGATCGTTTACGAGTCGCGTTGCATGCGCAAGGGTGGCTTGTGGAAGATCATCAGGGTCTTCCATCCACCGTTCGTCCCTTGATCGAACGTTAGCGCTTTTTTAGAGACCGATGTCGCCACAGACGGAGGATTCGGCGTGTGCTATACTTTCAGTATGTCAGGCGGATTTTTACCACAATCACCGGTGCTCGAGAGGCCCCCGGTCGCTTCTTTGGTGCCACCGGTGCCAGAACTCACGCCCTTACAAGCAGATGAGCTTGCGATTGAGCGTCTTCAAGAAGAAAAAACGAAAGCAGAATTCTTGGAGCAGGAAGAGGCGTCCGCAGCTCCCGTGATTCAGGCACCGCGTTCAAGCTCAACCGTGGTCGCGTCTCCCGCTCTGGCCGTGAAGAAAGACGAAGCGCTTCTGGAGGTCGAAAAAATTCTTGAGGATGGTTTAGGGGATTTTGTGACCTCGTTACCGGAAGCACCGAAAGCGCGTTTCCTTAAACTTGGTCGCGAAGTTGCCACCCAGATTGCCAAAATGGTCCGCGCCTACAAAGTGAAAGTACGAGATGTGGTGCATCTTATCCGTGAGTGGCTGCTTGTGATTCCTGGAGTGAACGCCTTTTTTCTCGAGCAAGAAGCGAAGATTAAGACTGATCGCATTTTGCAATACGAACAGCTCTATCATGATACCCATGCCACCCCATGACGCTCCTTTCGTTACTTCAAATTGACGTGGCTCCCACGGGGATCACGAGTGACCCGATCATGCCGCTCCTTCTTGACCTTGCTTCTGAGCCAGTGGTCTTATTGGCCTTTTGGCTCGTGATTGCCGGTATCGGTGTTTTTCTGATTCTGGAGATCATTCGTCATATTTTTCATCGTCGCGGTCGTTTTCATAATGCGTTCGACATGAAGGTCCTCATGATCCGGGTTCCTAAGGAATTACGGAAAGAAGATGCGAATAATGATAAATCACAACAGCAGATCCAAGAGATGATCGGCTGCATGGAAACGGTTTTTTCTACGATTGGATCGTTAAAAATCCATCATGGATTTGGGGCCTGGCTCATGGGCCGAAGCGATGTCTTTAGTTTTGAGATCGTGACTCATCGCGATAAAATTACCTTTCATGTCAGCATGCCGAGTGAGTATAAGACCTTTTTAGAAGAGCAAATTCACGCGCAGTATCCCAATGCACAGATCGAAGAAGTACCAGATTATAATATTTTCTTACCTACAGGGATCATTCTCGGTAGCTACGTGACCTATCGTCGCGCCAACCATTTTCCCATCAAAACGTATCGAAAGCTCGAAACGGATGCCATGAATTCGCTTACGAACGCGCTGTCAAAAATTGAAAGTGGTGATGGAGCGGTGATTCAGTATGTGATGCGTGTTGCCCACGCTTCTTGGCGTAAAGAAGGGATACGGATTGCGCGTGCCATGCAGCAAGGAAAGAAGCTGACGGATGTGACGGGAAGTATGTTTGGTCATGTAGGAAAAGATCTTGTTAAAACCATTAAGCCAAAAGATGACCACCCTCCTGAAACCTATCGTCTCTCTCCGTTAGAAGAAGAAATGGTAAAAGGACTCGAAGAAAAGACGGCTAAAGCAGGTCTTGAAGTAAATATTCGAGTGATTGTCTCGGCAAAGACGCCTGAAAAAGCGCAGCGGTATCTGAATGATGTTTTGGGAGCCTACGGACAATTTAATATTTACGAATACGGTAATAGTTTTGTGAAGAACATGCCGCGTTTTCAGAGCGCCATGATCCGTCATTTTATTTACCGTCATTTTGATGATCGTTATCGAATCGTCATGAATGCCGAAGAAATGGCGTCGCTCTATCACTATCCATTGCCAATGACAGAGACGCCAAAGATTAATTGGCTCTTAAGTCGTAAAGCAATCCCGCCAAGCAATCTTCCAACCGAAGGAATCGTTTTGGGACTGTCTCAGTACCGTGGCGAAAACTATCAGATTAAAATGAAGGCCCCAGACCGTCGTCGTCATTTGTATGTCATCGGAAAATCTGGTTCGGGTAAGTCGGTATTTCAAGCATCCCTTATTAAACAAGATATTGAGGCTGGAAGAGGCGTTTGCGTCATCGATCCACACGGTGATTTAGTGGATGAGTGTTTAGAGTACGTCCCAAAAGAACGTGCCGATGATGTCATCTTCTTTGACCCGGCAGATATTGAACGACCGGTGGGTCTCAACATGCTTGAGTTCGATGAGCGTTCGCCCCATTTGCGTACGAATGTCATCAACGAAATGTTGAAGATTTTCGACAAGCTCTACGACCTCAAGGCAACGGGTGGTCCGATGTTCGAAACGTACATGCGTAATGCCATCTTGCTTCTCATGGAGCATCCAGAATCGGGCATGACGCTCATGGATATTCCGAAAGTCCTTGCCGATGATGAGTTTCGTAACTTCAAGTTGTCAAAGTGTAAATCCCAAGAGGTCAAAGATTTTTGGCAGAAAGAAGCGTTGAAGGCCGGTGGGGAATCGAGTTTGGCGAACATGGTGCCGTATATTACATCGAAGCTCGCGTCGTTTATCTATAACGACTACATGCGGACGATTATCGGTCAGCAACAAAGCGCCTTTAATGTCTTCGACGCCATGAATGATCAAAAAATTCTTCTCATCAAACTTTCGAAAGGAAAGATTGGAGATTTGAACGCATATCTTCTGGGAATGATCATGGTCGGAAAAATCTTAAACTCCGCCCTCGCACGTGGAGACATGAAAGCCGAAGATCGAAAAGATTTCTACCTCTATATCGACGAGTTCCAAAACTTTTTGACCGATTCCATCATGGTTATTTTGTCTGAAGCGCGTAAGTATGGTTTGAATCTTATTATTGCGCACCAATTTATCGGTCAGCTGAATGGCTCCGGCGGTGATACCAAGATTCGCGATGCCATCTTCGGAAACGTCGGAACCATGGTTTCCTTTCGTATTGGCGTTGAAGATGCCGAATATCTCGCCAAGGAATTTGCCCCGGTCTTCACCGAGTATGATTTGGTGAACGTCGAAGCCTTTACCTGTAACTTAAAAATGTTGATCGATAATACGGCGTCTCGTCCTTTTAACATGAAGCCTGTGATGCCGAAGCGCCCAGAATCCAAAGAATTAGCAAATATGATTCGTGAACTGTCACGTTATAAGTACGGCCGCAAGCGTGAGATCATCGAAGCAGAGCTCGCGGAGCGTCGTACCGGATTTGCACCGTCTGCGTCTGATCGTCTCAGTGCTCTGGATGACTTTATCTAGCGTTAGAACTTCCTCTTTATGAACCGACCCTCTTTTGACGACCTTGGTGAAGATGAAATTGTGCGGCCCGTGTCTCAGGATCCGGATGCACGTCAGTTGTTGATTCAGCAGCTCTTAAATAATCTCCGAGAACGAATCGATGATTTAGAGCGCATGCTGCTTACGCCTTCAGACCCCGCCGAAGTCGATCGGTTGATTCAGCGTTTGCAGGGAGAAGATGGCGAACGAATTCATCCAGCGGCCCAATCTCGAGCGATCGAAGGCGTTTTTGATGGTGAATATATGGTGGGCGAAGACGGTCGTAAGTATCTCATCCCACCAAACTATGCTTCTAAGTCAAAGCTGGTCGAAGGCGACTTATTACGTCTTACGATAACGGATTCTGGTCGTTTTATCTTTAAACAAAAAGGCCCCATTGATCGTCAACGTCTTGTCGGAACACTTATCTTTGATGAAGAACGAGAAGAATGGGGAGTGGCGGCAAACAACACCACCTTCCGTGTCCTCCCTGCTTCAGTCACGTATTACAAAGGAGAGGTTGGAGACGAGGTTGTTCTCTTGGTGCCTAAAAACGCTCCTTCTGCGTGGGCTTCGGTTGAAAATATCGTGAAACAGTCGTCGGACTTTTAGACCGGATTGTCATTTTTGTGATCGTGCGTCATTGTTGACCGCGTATGCCTTCCTTGAGCCAACTCTATCGCCCCCAATCATTTGCTGATATCACGGGACAAGCGCATATTAGTGAAACGCTTCGTAAAGAACTCGCGACCGGTCGATTAGGACACGCCTATCTTTTTTCTGGTCCACGTGGTGTGGGAAAAACAACGACCGCGCGTATTTTTGCGAAGGCGCTTAACTGTGTCGATCTCCGCGAAGGAGAGCCTTGCACCTTGTGTCCACCGTGTCTTGCCTTTCAAACAGGAAGCGCGGTTGACGTCATCGAATTAGACGCTGCTACTCATACGGGGGTCGATACCGTTCGTGAATCTATTATCGAACACGCTCGTTTTGCCCCGATGATGGGGAGGCGAAAAGTCTATGTTTTGGACGAAGCGCATATGCTTTCGACGGCTTCGTGGAATGCGCTCCTAAAAACGCTTGAAGAACCCCCCGCGCATGCATTTTTTATTCTTGCCACCACCGAAGTTCATAAAGTGCCAGCGACGATTGTCTCTCGTTGCCAACGCTTTGAGTTTCGTCGGATCGACGACGCGGCGTTATCAATAAGACTAGAAGAGATTGCCAAGGCACAACAATGGCAAGCCGAAAAAGAAGTGATTCGCTTAATCGTATCTCGTTCCGAAGGCTGTCTGCGGGATGCGGAAACGCTCCTTGGCCAGCTGGGAGCGTTGGGGGAGTCTCGTCTCACGCTCGAACTGGCGCATCTCGTGATCCCGCCTAGTCGTTTACCGCAGGCTGCAGAACTTATGATCGCTTGGGTGAATAAGCAGCACGAAGTATCGCTCGTTTGCGTGCAGTGTTTGTTCGATCAAGGCGTACCGCTCCTACCGTTAGTAGATGATCTGCTCTTGATTATTAAAAAGCTGTTACTTGTGATCGCGACCCCTAGTCTTGTCGAGACCTGGAAACAAGGAGTTGAAGAGGAGCGATGTCTTCTTCCGCTCGTAGGTGCCTTTACGCCGCTTGAATTGAATGATACCGCCCTTCTTCTCATGGAACGTCGTCGTGATATGAAAGCGGGGGTTGATCCGTTGTTTGCGCTTCAGCTTGCAAGTACCGTTGTTGCTTGTCGTGACGGTCGTTCGGCGTCTGTAACTCCTCAGCCGATCATCGAGACAGCTCCTGAAGTCACACCTCTTCCTTCTGTTCCGAGCCAGGCACCATCGTCGGTTGATATTCAATTCGTGCGGGCGAAATGGAATGCAACGATTCGTGCCGTTGAGGAAAAGAACCATTCCTTGCCATTTATTTTGAAGATTAGCCGTCCCGAACTCGTCGATGGTGATACAATCTTTATTCGATTTCAATACGCCTTTCATCGCGACAAGGTGATTACGGATCTTAAGAATCGCCGCTTAGTAGAGGAGGCCTTGCGCGAAACGCTACAAGTGCCTACGTTAAAGATAGAAGGCATGATCGGGGAAGAGCAGACAACGACCGAGGTGCGTTCGCAAGACGTTGTTTCGAATGTTCTGAAAGCGTTTGGGGGAACGGTAGTCGAATAACACTTTTTTCATGTATGCAAACATCTACGGCCCATGTGTTGCAGGGAACGCCTGTTTGGACGCGTTTAGGCGAGCGCGTCGGTCGTGTTCATGATTTAGAATTCGATATCGATACCGGCAAGCTGGTGGCTTTGCATGTCCACTATGGTCACTGGGTTCCGCTTGCGGGAACAAAAACACTTATTGTCCGTTGGTCACAAATCGTCGAAATCACTCCTGAAAAAGTGGTCATTGAAGATGCAGTTCTAAAAGAACGGAATCCCACCACGGAGCCTCTCACGGCTCCGGTTATACCAACGCCTGCGGTATGAACGTGATCGAGGCTGCTCTTTGGCGCTCCCTTTGTTACACCGATACGATTGACTACCCACCAACCTTTACCGAGTGGATTGCATGGCTTGATTTTGGTTCAGAACAGAAGACCGACCGAGAAGCGGTTATCGCGGCGGCGCGTACCCTCATCATCATGGGTCGCGTGTCTGAACGCGATGGACGCATCACTCTTCCTGGGCGCGAAGCGTTGGTCGGGTTTCACGCCGAACGAGTGGTATTCATGCCACGAAAACTTCGTATCGCGAGGCGTGTTACGGCCTGGTTACAGCGTTTGGCTGGTGTCCGGTTCGTTGCTCTTTGTAATACAACCGCACTCGCTCATGCACGTGATTTGGGAGATCTCGATTTTTTTGTCGTTACTCGTACTGGTACGATTTGGCAAACACGCGGTTGGGCAGCGTTACCCTTTAAGCTTTTCAATAGACGTCCTCGTACGGATCAAGAAATTGCGGATGCGGTTTGCTTGTCCTTTTTTTTAGACGAAAGCGCTCTCAATTTAGAACCGCTCTCTTTAAAAGGGGAGGACCCTTATCTACGTTATTGGTTTCTGTCGCTTTTGCCTCTCTATGATGACGGCATCGGTCAAGCGCTTTGGCAAGAAAATCGAAGACTTCGTTCTCGTCATCCATTTGCGTCCCCTTGGATCGTCAATCCAGACTTAGAAATTTCTCCGTCTCGGCTACGTATTCCCTCCTTTCCTGTTCTCGATCCACTTGCCCGTCGTGCTCAAGAACGTATTCTTCCCGTTTCGATTCAGCATCCAGACGCGCAAGAGACGGGAGTCGTGTGCAATGATCATGTCTTAAAGTTCCACACCCAAGATGCGCGGGCCGAAATTCGAGCCCGTTATGAAGCCTGCTGTCGCCGCTATGACGTGGAATCTTAATCAAATTCGTCAGACCGTCTTTTGGCTCACACTTGTTACTCTTCCTTGGCAAACACGTTGGTTTCAAGAAGGCCCGTGGCTCGGAGGCTTCCCGTGGGAGCAAGGGAGAATATCTATTTATATTTCTTGGATTCTGATTCTGGTCTGCATGATCTTGCGTCTTGCCTCTACTCGTCGTCCTTGCGCACGCGAGGACCCATCCGTTCAGTTAGCGAGTTCGTTTGTTCCCCTCCATCATCCCGGAAACAACACCATCGAAACAATAAAAATGAAGTTGTTATCCGGGACCCATCCGTTTTTCCATTCGGATGGGTCCTCGCGTGCGCAAGGACGACGGACAAAACGGACGTTTTCTCTTATAGTTGGTATCCTTTTCTTCCTTTCGGTCCTCCTCCACACCTCTTCTCCTCGTGCCACTTTTCAGTTTTGCCTCGAGTGGTTCATGCTTGGATTGTTCTTTTGGAGCAGTCTTGATCTTTCTTTCGGCTTCAAAAAGTTTTCGATCGGATACGCGTTGTCACTTCTTCCTTCGACGATATTTGGTCTGTGGCAATACGGTGTTCAGATGGTCCCGGCAATAAAATACGCCGGAGTTGCCTTGCAGAGCCCGCTCGTACGTGGTGTTAGTGTGATTGAAGCAGCAGGGGAGAGGGTCTTACGTATTTACGGCACATTCCCGCACCCAAATATTTTTGCAGGTTGGTTGACCGTTGCCATTTTCCTTCTTTTGCTGACAATACCGTTACTCATCAAACGTTGGCAGCAATATGCTGTGGTGTTTTGGATTAACCTTTCTCTTATTGCACTGATTCTGACATTCTCACGCGCCGCTTTGATTGCGCTCTGCGTGGGCGGGCTCGTCGCTCTCTGTTTGTCGACGATACGCAAAACGTACGTTGCCCTTCCAATACGATTCATTGTATCTGCTGTTATGATCACGAGCCTAGTTGTAGGTTTTACATTTCTCCAAACACGCCATCTCTGGCTTGTACGGGCACAGTCGACGACACGCCTCGAACAGCGCTCGGTCAATGAGCGCACGCAATCATTAGAGGATGGTATTAAAATATTTCGTACACATCCTTGCCTCGGTGTCGGCCCCGGCGCAGAATTACAAGCTGTTCAATCTCTTCGTCCAACTGCTCAAATACCTCCAGTCCCTCCCCATATATTTTGGTTGGTAGCCCTGAACGAGATCGGTCTTATCGGAATTCTAGGAATATGTTTGATTCTCCTGTCTCTCTTTTTTACCCGGACTCCTATCTCCTCTGTCGTCCTCGGGCTTGACCCGAGGATCCATCCGAAACCCTCTGCGGTCTTTTTGGTTCTAACTTCTACTTTCTTTACCC
This sequence comes from uncultured Gammaproteobacteria bacterium, assembly GCA_964359565.1. GTDB lineage: Bacteria > Patescibacteriota > Patescibacteriia > 2-12-FULL-60-25 > 2-12-FULL-60-25 > JAGOTP01. The sequence goes on along the minus strand of CAYHTN010000028.1, from coordinate 3,931 downwards.
TCAGTCTCTTCGACCACTATCTTTGGACCCTCTGGTCAGGGAAAACCCCTCTTATTTTGCTTATCTTAGCCATCGTGATCCAAACAAAAAGTCAAAAGCAGTCTTTGTAGCAGATCTTATAGACTCTTTTCAAGATCCTCCCACGGCTCTTGACTTTTTGCCTTACCTTTGATAAAAAGCGCGGTCCGCTTTAGGCGGAAAGAACATTCGGAAATGGCAAAAAACACCGCAGCCAGGGCGCCGCAAAGCGCCCAAAGAACTGTTCCTGCGGTTGATCAACCCCCGCAGGAAGACTTCAAGGCGATGCAGAGGCGTCGTCTGGAAGCGATCAATACTGAGCTCGTGAAGAGGCACCTCATTCCTCTGAAGCGGCTTGGCAACTATCGAAACGGCGAAGAAGAACTCGTGGACATCATCTCCTTCATCGGAGAGAACCCCTGGTTCGTCCTCGTGCAGTTCAGAGCACTCTGGCCGTACACCGGAAACGTGGGTGTACGCTACGTCCGTTTTGCGGTCGGGAGCGACAAGAAGTATCCCATCGTGACCACGACCATGGTCAACAACAAGGTGCTCTTCACCCGACAGCATCGCGCGGCTCAACTGACGCAGGAAGAGTCGTGGATGGCCGAGAGCGCTCGTCAATGGGCCGCTTCCGGAAACGACGACACCTTCCTCTCCCGTGTCCTTGCCAAGCGCGATGATACGAAGGAGCTCGAGGGAGTCGGCGGAGCGCATGCGCTCTTTGGTCGCAAGCTGAGCCGGTTGTTGTCGAAGCCCGGCGTTGAGCTCGCGAACTGGGACGTCATGAACGGACGTTTCGCAAACGGGGAGTGGAGACTCGTCGGCGAAGACTCTTCGTTCTACGCAGGTGGAGCGATCCATCTTCAGCTGGGCTTCCGTGCTCCTCTTGAAGTCGAAACGTTGTTCTTGGATCGCAAGCTCCGAGACATCGACGACCCTGAGGGTGCGCGCGACGCGATGGACGTCCTTCTCGTTACCCCCGAAGAAGCGTTTTTCCTCGCGAATGACCACGCTACGATGGCGGGACTGCTCCTCCTCGCGCGTAAGAAGGGCGCGATCGACTTCTCCAAGATCAAGTAACTCAAGCTCTACGCTCCATCACTGGATCGCGTCAGAGCTCTCTTTTTTTACTGAAATAGCTGGCTTGACGATTTATAATAGGATAGGCACTATTTTTCCACGTTCTTTTCCCGTGGAAGAGAAGCGGCTCGAGGGACTCCTCGGGGTACCGATCATCGGCGTAGGTCCGTTTCTGGCGGAGTGCGACGATCGCTTTGTCCCATAAGAGATGGGACACGGCAGGTGTTTCCATGAATCCGACGCAGCAGGTTTCCCATTTCAGCGATTTCGCGGCGTTCCTGGCCTGGCTCACGCAGAGGGCGGAGGCGCGCGCGATGCACGTCGTCGAGGTCCCGCTCCACCAGATCCACAACAAGGGCTGGGAGGTGGTGACGGACGACGTGGGTACGGTCGCGGTCCGGTCCAAGCTTGGCTTCGGGGCGATCAGCGGCCGACAGGTGTTCGCGAACAACAGCGCTCGCGAGGTGCCCGACTGGTCTCAGGCGGTCTGGGGTGGTGACGAGGGCGGCCCTGTCCTCATCATTCACGAGGGCCAGAGCGACGACCGCAAGGTGCTCATCCGGGCGCTCGCGCAGCCCGGTCACGCCGGGCTCTGGATCCCCAAGCCGGACAGTGGGGAGCGCAACTCCCGGGTGTGCATGGGGCCGTCCGCGAACTTCTCGTTCGCGAACCTCGCCAACAACGCGCACCGGGTTCCCTTCGGTGCGACGATCGCCGACTACGACCTCTACCAGCCGGACGACCCCGCGACGGGCGCTCCCAAGGTGGACAAGAACGGCGCGCCGGTCTACGCGACCCGGAACGTCCGGCTCAAGAAGGGCTTCGCCTTCCAGATCGGCTCCGCTGACGGGGCGCGGGTCGACGGCAAGATCGATCGTGACGAGGGCAAGAGCAACGCCTACCTGGACTGGGCCACGTCTCGCGAGGTGGTGGACCCGCTCGTCCTCGCTCTCTCCGAGCGCGAGGACTACGCCTGGCTCTCGATGCCGGTCCTTCGGGAGGCGCTTCGCTACCTCCAGCCGAACAACCGTGGCGGCCTCCCCAACGAGCATCTCCGCGCTGGGCTCGCCTGCCTGCTCTAGTAGGACGCGTCTGATCTCTCCCTTCTTCTAGACACAGACTCCTTCGCACAAGCGTCCTCCACGCTCGTTCGCAGAGAGTCTCTCTTTTTTACGCAATTTTCGACTTGACTCCTCATAATACAGTAGGCAATATCGTCTGACGTTCCTTTCACCCGAAGGGAAGCGGCTCAGGGGACTCCCTGGGGCACAATGCTCGTCGCAGGTCCGTTTCTGGCGGAGTGCGGTGAAAAGCTTTGCTCTCGAGTACGAAGAGCACAGCGAGTGTCCAAATGTCGACGCAGAAGTCTCTGTTTCAGCTCTCTGGTGCTCGCGCGCTCGGCATCCTGCGCGAAGGCCTCATCGCGCAGGAGCTCCAGACCATCCCGGAGGGCGAGCGCGAGAAGAGGGGGCGTGAGCTTCGTGAGCAGCTCGCGCCCGGCGTCGGGATCACGGTGGGCTCCAAGGCCCATCACGATGCCCTGCGCGCTACCAACCAGGGCGGTCAGCTCTGGGAGTGCCAGCTCGCTTCCGTCGAGGGGGACGAGGTGGAGCTCGGCGTGCGGCGCCAGGATGGCGCGTTCTTCGAGCTCGTCTGGACCCACAAGTCCGGTGGTCCCCACGGCTTCATGGCGCCCAAGATGCGCCAGGAGCACGTGAAGGGGGTCATGAAGGGTGGTCGTCGGATCGTCGGACACGTCCTCGTTGAGCACGCGAGCGGCCTCGTACGCATCGGAGCGAAGGGCATCCACGACGAGTCGGGCGACAAGCTCATCCAGCTCCCCTCGGGGAGCACGAGCAACGTCAAGTCGCCCCAGCCCATGCCGGGTGACAAGCTCTGCGGGGTCGTCGAGGCGGACCTCAACCGCATGAGCGGGTACTACGAGGTCTACCTTCGAGAGATCGAAATCACCACGCTCGGACTCGAGGCGCGCACGGCCTTCCTCCGTACCGCCATGGGCGTCGACATGGTCAAGGACCTCTCGCACGACGGTCGCGCCCTCTCCGCTCTCGCGGTCGCTGGCCTCTGAGCGCCCCTGCTCGTTCCTATCTCCACTGACTCCATACGTGCCGCCACTCCCGCGTCGCTTATGAGAGTCCTCTTTTTTTACGTAAGTTTTCCTGTCTTGACGACCTCCCCGTCCTTTGGCAATCTAAGGGACGTAGCGGTTAGCATTCTCCTGTGATGAGTGCTAAGCGCATCTAAAAAACTCTTTATTTTCCTTGTTTTTCTTCTCACTATGAAGTTACGTCCTCTGGGTGATCGCGTGGTCGTGCAGGCCCTCGCCAAAGAAGAAATGACGATGAGCGGTATCGTTCTTCCTGATACGGTCGACAAAGAACGGCCACAAGAAGGAATGGTGATCGCTGTTGGTCCGGGCAAGATGATGGAAAATGGTACACGCGCCGTGATGTCGGTGAGCGTTGGTAACAAAGTGCTCTTCAAGAAGTACTCTCCAGATGAATTTAAATTTGAAGGGGTAGAGTATCTCGTTCTTTCCGAGCAAGATTTACTTGCGGTTGTAGAAGCTTAATCTCGCGTAAATAAATTATTATATATGGCAAAAGTAATTGTCTTTGGCGAAGAAGCGCGCCGCCTGCTCAAAGCAGGCGTTGACACGCTTGCGAACGCCGTCAAAACCACCCTTGGTCCGAAGGGACGCAGTGTCGTGATCGATCATGGCTATGGTGCTCCAACCATCACAAAAGATGGCGTAACCGTCGCTAAAGAAATCGATCTTGAAGATAAACAAATGAATCTTGGTGCTGAA
>CAYHTN010000027.1:0-17393 GCA_964359565.1 uncultured Gammaproteobacteria bacterium | reverse complement strand
TTCCAGCGGGAGGGTCGGTGGGGCGCTGGCTCGAAAAAGGCCTTGCGCTCGTATTCGGTTGGGACAAGATTTTCTTACCCTTTTTTATCATGGCATGGGGGTACTATCTCGTAGCACCTGATCGTCTCCCGCTTCGCCTGAAGAACGTCATCGGTATTTTTTTATTTTTCTTGTCGTTGAATCCCCTCATCCATATCTTTTCCTTTCCGACCGTTCAAAAACTCGATGCGAACGTGCTTCGTGTGGTGGGGGGGCGTCTTGGTGAGGTTCTCGCTCTCCCGTTGACGCAGATTTTTGGCGTGGCAGGGTCTCTCACGGTTTTGCTTGGCTTGTTCGCGCTCTCGGTTCTCCTCATGTTTAATCTGACCGTTCAAGACCTCTTGGCGGCTTGGGATTGCCTGCGTCATATCGGTCTTGTCTGCTTAGAGGCGATCAGTACGCCGGTGAAGTACTTGATTCGAGCTCGTAAGAAACGAGCAGAAACCCTCTCATCCGCTCCCCCGGTCTCCTCTACAGCTAATCTCGAAGAGGAAGAGATGCTTCCAGAGATGGAAGAGGAATTAGAAGAAGATTCAAAGGGCGTTTCTGACGAAGAGGATGAAGAGGAAGAATTAGCAGAGGTAGAGGTAACGCCTCCACCCCCGCTAAAACCAAAAAAACTTTATCCAAAAGTGGAGATTCCGTTTGATCTTTTAGAGCGTCGTGATCAAAAGCCGACCGCCGGAGATATCAACCATAACCGCGAAGTTATTCGTCGAACGCTCGATAAGTTTGGGATCCCTGTTGATATGGGAGATGTCGCCGTCGGTCCAACGGTGACGCAATTTACCTTGAAGCCCTCAGACGGGGTAAAGCTTGCTCGTATTACGGGGCTTCATAACGATCTTGCCCTTGCGCTTGCAGCGCATCCGATTCGGATTGAAGCGCCCATTCCAGGAAAATCACTGGTTGGGATTGAAGTCCCGAATCAAACGATTGCAACCGTCGGCTTGCGTGAGATTTTTGAAGCAAAAGAATTTCGTGAACGCAAAAACTCGCTTCACTTTGTCCTCGGAAAAGACGTGGCGGGGAAGCCGTGGATGGCTGATCTTGGACGTATGCCGCATTTGCTGGTTGCAGGTGCAACTGGCTCCGGAAAATCGGTTTGTTTGAATACGATCATCATGTCACTCCTGTATACCAATGGGCCAGATGAGCTTAAATTTGTCATGGTCGATCCGAAGCGAGTAGAGCTCCAAGTCTATAACGGCATCCCGCATTTAGTGACGCCTGTGATTACCAAAGTGACAGATACGGTGAACGCTCTTAAGTGGGCTCTACGTGAAATGGATCATCGCTACGATCTGCTCGCAAAAATTGGAGTGCGTGATCTCGCCACCTATAACACGCGGGTTGAAGATAAGATTCCGTATCTTGTCATTGTCGTAGACGAATTAGGTGATCTCATGGCGACCTCTTCTGCCGAGGTCGAAGGCCCGATCGTGCGTTTGGCCCAAATGTCGCGCGCCGTCGGTATTCATTTGATTCTCGCGACCCAGCGTCCCTCGGTTGATGTTATTACCGGTCTGATTAAAGCGAACGTTCCGGCTCGTATCGCCTTTGCCGTCGCGTCTTCGACGGATTCACGTACGATTCTCGACCAAACGGGAGCGGATAAATTGCTTGGTCGTGGAGATATGTTGTTTTCGACGGCTGAACTTGCCACGCCAAAGCGTGTGCAAGGCGCCTTTGTTTCGGATGGGGAAATCGGGAAGGTCATTGATTTTATTAAATCTAAATACGAGCCGGTTGATTACGACTACACCGTTGTCGAACGGGCTCGAACAGGGAATGGAAATACAAGCTCAGACCAATCAGAAGACGATGATGACCCAATGCTTGAAGAAGCCATGGAAGAAATTATTCGTGCGGGCAAAGCCTCGGCTTCTCTGTTGCAACGTCGCTTGAAAGTCGGGTACGCCCGCGCCGCTCGTATTCTTGATTTGCTTGAACAGCGAGGATTTATCGGTCCAGCCGATGGCGCTAAGCCGCGTGAAATTCTCAAAGCCGATTTCGGTCGTTCGACCCCGGAACGTTTATTGCCGCCAGCCGTTCTTCCTTCCACAGGAGAGGAGGATTCCGAGCCGGTGGAGTTGTGATAGAGTGCCGATATGGGATTTATTCAAAAGACGATCAATCCAACGCCACGCGTGGGAATTGATCTGATTGAATTTCGTGAGAAAGCTGGGTTAAGTCGTGCCGATGCCTGCCGCCTCACAAAGATTCCAGAATATCTGATCCGCGCCCTCGAAGAAGAGCGGTGGGAAGAGATCCAAGATCCGGTCTATTTTGAACGGATTTTTAAGTCCTACCTTGATGTTCTCGGAGCGAATACCAACTATTTTCTCGAGAAGTACCGTGGTTGTGTCAAAGATTATTACGATCGTCGCTCGCGAGAAGTTCTCCTCCCTCGTCCTTGCAAGGTTCGTTCTTTGGAGCTCGCCGTCGGGGCGCATATTTTAACGGTGGTGGGAGTTGTTGCTCTCGTAGTTGCTCTGGCCGGCTATGTCTTTTTCCAAGTTCGGGGCATTACCGCTCCGCCGCCGCTCGTATTAGATGCTCCCGCAGAGGGAATGACGCTCGAAGCCCCGATTGTACTCGTGAAAGGCCAAACCGCGAATGATGTGTCGGTGCAGGTGAATGGTCGTTTGGCGATTGTTCAGCCAAATGGAAGTTTTGAGATGTATTTAGATGTCCCTCGTGGCACGACGGCGATCGAAATCGTGGCAAAAAAACGCCATGGTCGCGAATCGACAATCACGCGCCACATTCTGTTCGATCGTCCGTTACCCACCGTTTCTGGATTCGTCGGCACCTCATCAACCGCGCTCTAGAAGCTAAAGATGGTTGACGAAAAGGCTAAGACATAGGTATAGTCGCCTTGAATTGAGTTGCCTTTCGCCGTCTGCGAAGCAACGTACGCGTTTCTTAAGTTCGTCCAGAAAGCGGAGCTCAGGGGAGTTCTTTCCCTGAATGTTCTCCTTCCGCTCTCGGGAATGGCTTTTCTTGCGTAGTGAAGCTTTGCAGGCGAAGGAGGGTAAAACAAAACACCCGCCTTCGTGATGAAGACGGGTGTTTTGAAGGTTGTCTCGATAAGACTGAAGGCCAACGTCTCGATCACGGGGTGATGAGATGTTCTCTGATCAGCAGAGGCGTGTGTCGAGCCGGAGCCCAAGGCACGTCTATGAAGTCCAACCCAATAAAGGGTAATACCTTCAATCCTTTCGAGAAAACGCGATCTCTGAGAGTGTATGACAATGAACAAGATAGATAGTGTACGTCTCGTTCTCAGAACGGTTTTGGAGGTGAATGAGTCGCATTGATGCCGAAGCATCGCGACTCGGAATCGTCAGATGAGAAGTCCTAGCCGGAGCCAAGAGAGGTCATCTTAGGATTCATTTCCTCGCACAAGGCGGGAAAGGGAGGTCCTCCAAAACGGTTACGATAACGAACGACGCTGGAAGGGGATCTCGTTGAAGTGAGAGCATGTCTCAAGTCAACATAATAGAATATCCTAAATTAGGACTTTCGTCAATGGATGCTCGTCAAGATCATCGATTTATGGCTAATACTAGCCATAAATACTGTATATTCCTACCTAACATCTAGGAACCACAAGATTCTTAGTTTTGATATTTGACCCCCCCATAATTGGCCTTGACGTAGCCTAAAAACCCGTGGTAGAGTCCGGCCTGTAAAACGTGACTTGACAGCGTACTGATCATACGCTGCTCCTTGATCGGAGATCCCACCACCACACGTCATGCTTTCCTCAAGCGCAAGGTAACCGTGAATAACCTCCTCCCCTTCAAAAAGGGTGGGGGCTTTTGTGTGTTTAGACCAAGATCACGTTTTCTTTTCATCCTCTTTTGAACACCGCTTCCCTTCGGCTTACTGTCTGCGTGTAGCGGTCTCAAAGAAGGAACACTACTCTTGACCCCGTTCGTCATGTCTTCTCCCATGGTCTTCCGTCGTCAGACCCCCAAGGATCGCGAACGTCGTTACTTCACGTCTACGCGTGACGCAATGGCGCTCCCTGACCTTATTGAGGTGCATAAGGATTCGTATCGTTGGTTTTTGCAAGAAGGGATTAAGGAGCTGTTAAAGGAGATCTCACCGATCAAAGATTTTATCGGTCGTGATCTGGAGCTCTATTTAGATGAATATTACGTCGACGAACCAAAGTTCGACGAAAAAACGTCACGGGCAAAGAACGTGAACTTCGAAGCCCCGCTTCGGGTTAAAACACGTCTTGTGAACAAGCGCACCGACTTTTCGCGCGAATCAGAGGTCTATCTTGGTGATCTTCCGCTCATGACCGATCGGGGGACGTTTATCGTAAACGGGATTGAGCGTGTGATCGTGTCTCAGCTCGTTCGCTCGGCCGGTGCCTTTTTTACCGCGGAACAGGTTCATGGTCGCCGTTTGTATGGAGCCAAGATCATTCCAAACCGTGGAGCCTGGCTCGAATTTGAAACGGACGGCAACAACGTCATTTGGGTCAAGATCGATCGCAAGCGTAAAGTCGCAGCAACCTCACTTCTACGCGCGTTTGGTGTCGGAAACGATGAAGATATTAAAAAACTCTTCACTCATGTCGACATCCATCCGATGAATCGCTATATCGATTCGACCTTGGGGAAGGATGCGGCAAAGTCCGAAGAAGAGGGGCACGTCGAAGTCTACAAACGTATTCGCCCAGGAGATTTGGCGACACCAGATAACGCTCGCTCGCTCATTCAATCGATGTTCTTCAACTTCGATCGTTATGATTTGGGATCGGTCGGTCGTTATAAATTCAATCAGCGTTTTGGTCTTCCAGCGGAGCGTGAGATGGTGGTGCAAGAAGAGCATCGCATTTTGACGCACCAAGACATCGTCCTCATCATCGCCGAAATCATTCGTTTGAATATTTCGCAAGAAGACGCCGACGACGTTGACCACTTGGGCAATCGTCGCGTGCGTGCCGTGGGAGAATTGGCGCAGTCGCGTTTCCGTATCGGTCTTGCGCGTATGGAGCGTATTGTTCGCGACCGTATGTCGACCCTCGACATCAACGCCATCAACCCAGCAAAACTCATCAATGCCCGTCCGGTCATCGGCGCGGTACGTGAGTTCTTCATGAGTTCCCAGTTATCACAGTTCATGGACCAGACGAACCCATTGTCTGAGCTCGAACATAAGCGTCGGTTGTCAGCCATGGGTCCGGGCGGATTGAGTCGTGAACGTGCCGGCTTCGATGTGCGTGACGTGCATCGCACCCACTACGGTCGCATTTGTCCAATTGCTTCTCCAGAAGGTCCGAACATCGGTCTCGTTGGTCATATGTCGTGCTACGCGCGCATTAATGAATATGGCTTTATCGAAACGCCTTATCGTCGCGTAAAGAACTGGGCCATGAATGATGCGGAAGATGCGATTGGGGAAACCCTTCGTGTCGATGTGCGTGATGGCGAAGGCAAAGTGGTTGCAAAAGCCAATGAAGAAGTTGATAAGAAGCTCGCGGAAAAGCTTAAAAAGCTTCCGATTGATCGTCTTCCGATCATCCCACGCGTGAGCGATGAGTTGGTCTACTTGAATGCCTTTACCGAAGAGCGGGGAACAACAGCTCCAGCCACGACCCCAATTGGACGCGATGGCCGGTTCGTCGATGAACGTGCTGCGGCGCGTAAAAATGGAGAACCAACAATCGTTGATGTCCATGAAATTGATTACGTTGACGTTTCTTCCAAACAAATTCTCTCGATCGGTACCTCTCTCATTCCGTTCGTGGAACACGATGACGGTCACCGCGCGTTGATGGGAACAAACATGCAACGTCAGGCAGTGCCGTGCATCAAACCAGACGCGCCTATCGTCGGAACCGGCGTTGAGCGTCGCGCGGCTATTGATTCGGGTCAGGTGATTATCGCTCCTGCAGACGGAGTCGTTGTCGCCGTTTCGGGGCACTACGTCGAATTTCAGGATCATGAAGGACACATGCACCGCTATGATCTCGTGAAGTTCCAACGTTCCAACGGCTCGACCTGTATCAACCAGCGCCCGGTCGTTTCCAAGGGTCAAAAGCTCTATGCCGGCGAAGTATTGGTTGACGGCACATCTTGTCAGCATGGCGAACTCGCGCTCGGACAAAACTTGCTCTGTGCGTTCGTGAGTTGGGACGGCTATAACTACGAAGACGCTATTATTTTGAGTGAGCGGCTCGTCCACACCGATCGTTTTACCTCGATCAACATTGAGCATCATGTCATCGATGTTCGTGATACCAAACTTGGTTCTGAAGTCGTCACCTCCGATATCCCGAACGTTTCTGAAGAGAAACTCCGAAACTTGGATGAGAACGGCATCGTACGCGTTGGTGCCGAAGTAAAATCTGGTGATATTTTAGTTGGAAAGATTACGCCAAAAGGAGAAACGGATCTCTCCGCCGAAGAAAAATTGTTGCGGGCCATCTTCGGTGAAAAAGCACGTGACGTTCGTGATTCTTCGTTACGTTTAGAACATGGAGAACACGGCAAGGTCGTTGATATCAAAACCTTCTCTCGTGAAGCGGGCGATAAGTTACAACCAGGTGTTTTGAAGCAAATCGTCGTGACCGTTGCCGACCTTCGTAAGATCCAGGCGGGTGATAAGCTCGCGGGTCGTCACGGAAACAAGGGTGTTATTTCGAAGATCGTCCCAGTGGCCGACATGCCGTTCTTAGAAGATGGAACGCCGGTCGATGTGATTCTTTCACCGCTTGGTGTCGTTTCTCGTATGAACTTGGGTCAGATTTTGGAAACGCATTTAGGTTTGGCCGCAAATGCCCTTGGCTATAGCGTCGCAACCCCAGTGTTCGATGGCGTCCCTGAAGAGAGTATTCGTGAACGTCTTGAAGAAGCGGGCTTCCCTCGTGATGGTAAGATTAAATTATTCGATGGACGTACCGGTGAAGCGTATGACAACGCACCAACGGTTGGCTATATCTATATCTTGAAGCTGAACCACATGGTGGAAGATAAGATTCACCAGCGTTCGATTGGTCCGTACTCGCTCATTACGCAGCAACCACTTGGGGGAAAAGCGCAATTCGGTGGTCAGCGTTTTGGAGAAATGGAAGTGTGGGCCCTCGAAGCCTATGGTGCCGCGCACACCTTGCAAGAAATTCTTACGATCAAATCGGACGACGTGAACGGACGTTCAAAAGCGTATGAGGCAATCATTAAGGGTGAGCCGATTCACAAACAGAACGTGCCAGAATCATTTAACGTTTTGGTGCGCGAATTAAAGGGATTAGGTCTTGATGTGGAACTCCTGAAAGATGGAAAACGGATTGAAGAAGCGACCCCACGTCCGGAACATCTTAAAGCGAAGCCAGCCTCCGCGAATGAAGCAGATGAAGAATGGGGTCCTGCGCCAACTGATTTCTAATTTCCCTTCCACCACTATAAATCTATGGCGTTCTTCCAAACGGAAAACATTAAGAGCACGGATTTCGACTCGATCCGTCTCAAACTCGCATCTCCAGACGTGATTCGTTCGTGGTCCTATGGCGAGATTTCGAAGCCAGAAACCATCAACTATCGCACCCAAAAGCCAGAAAAAGGCGGTCTCTTTGCCGAAGAAATTTTTGGTCCATCCAAAGATTGGGAATGTTATTGTGGGAAGTATAAAAAGATTCGTTACAAGGGGATCATCTGTGACAAGTGTGGCGTCGAAGTCACGCACTCACTCGTGCGTCGTGAACGCATGGGCCACATTGAGCTTACGGCTCCGGTCACGCACATCTGGTTTCTTCGGAACACCCCAACCAAAATTGGAACGGTTCTCGATTTATCGTTACCCGCTCTTGAAAAGGTCGTCTATTTCACCGCCTTTATCGTGACCGAAGTTGAAGAAGAAATTCGTAAACAAACGATTGAGCAGCTCGGCACAGAATACAAAGGGAAGCGTAAATCTATTGAAGCCGATTTTGAACGTGATCTTGAACGTGCCAAAAAAGCAAGCAAGGAAAAAGGCGACGATGTCGATGCGCTCGCGAAAGAGATGGAGAAATTCCAAAAGACCAAAGAAGCCAAGCTCAAAGAATTAGAAGAAGAGTTCGTCCATGCCGATAAAGAACTCAAGGATCTTGAGCCGATGCGTATTTTGTCTGAAGCGGAATATCACGATCTTTCGCTCAAATATGGACATATCTTCGAAGCGAAGATCGGTGCCGAAGCGATCTTGAACCTCTTAAAGAACATCGATTTGGAAGCGACGATTACGATGTTAAACGGAGAACTCAAAGATGCATCCGAAAATAAGCGTGACCGTGTCATTCGCCGCTTGAAGTTGTTGAAAGCCCTCAAAGCAAACAACGTCGATCCAAGTTGGATGATCATGAGCGTCTTGCCGGTCATCCCTCCGGATTTGCGTCCGATGGTCGCTCTCGATGGTGGCCGTTTTGCCACGTCCGATTTGAATGACCTCTATCGTCGCGTCATCAACCGCAACAATCGCTTGAAGCGTTTGGTTGAACTGAATGCGCCAGAAGTGATCGTGCGTAACGAAAAGCGCATGTTGCAAGAAGCGGTCGACTCCTTTATCGACAACAGCGCTCGTCATTCGAAGACGGTGATTGCCGCCACCGGAAAAAAGCGTCAACTGAAATCGCTGGCGGACTCTCTCAAGGGAAAGCAAGGTCGTTTCCGTCAGAACTTGCTTGGAAAGCGTATTGACTACTCCGGTCGTTCGGTGATCGTCGTTGGTCCGACACTTGAATTGCACCAATGTGGTCTGCCAAAGACGATGGCGCTTGAGCTCTTCAAACCATTTATTATTGCGCAACTCATCAAACGTGAGATTGTGCATAATATTCGCTCGGCCAACCGCTATATTGAAGGAGATCACGCTGAGGTCTGGGATATTTTGGAAGAGATCGCTGCGGATGCGGTCGTGCTCTTGAACCGTGCCCCGACCCTTCACCGTTTAGGTATTCAAGGTTTCCAACCAAAATTGATCGAAGGAAAAGCGATTCAGATCCATCCGCTCGTCTGTCCGGCCTTCAACGCCGACTTCGACGGAGACCAAATGGCTGTTCACGTTCCACTGACCGAAGAAGCGCGTTGGGAAGCGAAGAACCTCATGCTTTCAACAAAGAATTTGCTTAAACCAGCGACGGGCGCCCCGGTTGCGAATCCAGGAAAAGATATTTCGTGGGGCACGTACTACATGACGGCCATGATGGAGCCAAAAGATGGCAAAGTGAAACTCATTGCTTCGGCCGAACAAGCGGTCTACTTGTTTCAAGCCGGACGTCTCTCCATTCGTGAAAAGATTAAGACACGGGTAAAAGTTGGTGATCCACTCATGGAAACCTGTGTTGGCCGCGTGCTCTTGAACCGTCTCTTTCCGAAAGAGATCGGATTCATCAACGATGTGGTCGGAACCAAGCAATTGGCCGATATCGTGCGTAAGACGATTGAGCTTCGCGGCTTCGATCGCACCGCTCGCTTCTTAGACGAAGTGAAGGAGACGGGCTTCTACTACATCACCAAATCTGGATTTAGCTACGGCATGGGAGACCTCCCAGCGGTCAACAAAGGAAAAATTATCGAAGAAGGAGACCACAAAGCGGTCGAAATTGAAGAGCAGTATCGCGAAGGTCTTTTGACGAAGAAGGAGCGCTATCAACAAATCATTAAGACCTGGTCGGATGTGAAGGATGGCATTCAAAAGATGAGTAAAGAATCGCTCGATAAAACCGGACCGGTCTTCTCCATGATTGATTCCGGAGCGCGTGGAAGTGTTGGTCAGCTCACTCAGGTGGTTGGCATGAAGGGTCTCGTGGGTAATCCAAAAGGAGAACTCATCGAGCTTCCGATTAAATCTTCGTTCCGTGAAGGTCTGGACGTGTTGGAATACTTTATTTCAACCCACGGCACACGGAAGGGGTTAACGGACACCGCTTTGAAGACCGCGAATGCCGGATATCTCACCCGTCGTCTCGTCGACGTGGCCCAAGATATCATCATCATGACGGAAGACTGTGGTGATACTGAAGGCATGCGCATGACCGTGGCGGACTGTGACGATATTGGAGAACCACTTCTTACCCGTTTGCTCGGACGTATTCCACTCAAGGACATTAAAGACGCCGAAACCGGCGAAGTTCTGATCAAGAAGAATACCTTGATCACCGAAGATCATATTCGTGCCATTGCGACCAAGAAAGTCACAGAGGCAACGCTTCGCTCTGTGCTTAGCTGTCGTATGCGCCGCGGTTTGTGTCAGAAGTGCTACGGCTACGACTTGGCCTATAACGACTTAGTGCGTTTGGGAACGGCCGTCGGAATCGTCGCCGCTCAATCGATCGGTGAACCAGGAACACAGCTTACGATGCGTACCTTCCACATGGGAGGTGCGGCCGGAAGCGATATCACCCAAGGTCTGCCACGTGTAGAAGAATTGTTCGAAGCACGTTCGCCCAAGCATAAAGCGATGCTTGCCGATATCGCGGGTAAGATCAAAATCATCGTCACAGAACGTCGTACGATCCAAACCACGACCGGTCAAAAGATCATCGACACGTCCTCCGGCTTAAAGACAATCGAACTTCATCACGCCGAAATCCAAGAACAGTCATTCACGGTTGGTCGGAAGGATACAATCAAAGTGGAAGATGGAAAGACCGTGAAAGAAGGACAGGTGCTCATCTTGCGTGATAAAGGCGGAGAAGAAATTCTGTCACCAGCAAAGGGAACGATCAAACTTACCAAGAATCAAGTTGTGTTGATCTTTGAAGGCAAGGGCGTCATGGAATACCCGGTCCCATCTGGCTATCACGTGCTCGTGAAGGATGGCGCAGAAGTCATGGCTGGTGAACAGCTCACCGATGGCCAATTCGATCTTCAAGATCTCTTCCGTCTTAAGGGCCACGACGCGGTGATGCGTTACCTCTTACGCGAAGTGCTCTCGGTGTATTCGTCTCAAGGTCAAAAATTGAACGCGAAGCACATCGAAGTGATGGTGCGTCAGATGTTCTCTCGCATTTACGTGCGCGATGCCGGAGATACAGACCTCTTGCCAGGTCAGGTGGTCGAGAAATCTCGTGCCGACGTTGAAAACGAGCGTATCCTTGCCATCAAAGGTGCGGTCCCAGCCACGGTCACGCCACTCTTCATGGGTATTACGAAGGTTGCGTTGTCGACGGAATCCTTCCTCTCGGCCGCTTCCTTTATGGAAACAGCGCGTGTACTCATCAACGCCGCCGTTACCGGAAAAGTCGATCGCTTGGAAGGCTTGAAAGAGAACGTCATTATCGGACGTCTCACGCCTGCAGGAACTGGCTTCTTAGCCTCGACCGAATCGCTCGCGACCGATCTCGCCGAGCGAAGCGTCGGAGCCGGACAAGAAGAAAGCTAAAAAAGAGACAAATAAAAACCGGTGTCAGATTGTTATCTGGCGCCGGTTTTGTTGTCGCCTGCCTGTTTCTCTGCTAAGACGTAAACATATGTACCGACATTTTTTTATTGCGCTTCTTGGCCTCATTTTTTTGCCTGGAGGGGCACAGGCGCAGCTGGCTTCGACGACGGCGACAACGACGGCTCGGTGGATTAACCAACCGCAAACGATTGAGCAGCTCTCGATCGAAGCGTATGGGACCTCGCTCTGTTGGACCGTGATTGGGAATGCGAATCTGTCTCTCCCAATTGAGCGACCGACGGATTTGGTTGGATCGATGTCGATTCAAATCCCTGCTCGGGTAAGCTGTGATCAATTATTAGCAGCATCTCAAACGTCCACACTCCGCTTGGTTGAACGTGCCCCGATGGGATCGTTTCAGTTGGAGATGGAGGAATATTATGACCCTTACGCTGAAACAGATCCGGACCTACCGATGCGTCGCTGGAGAGTGAGCCCGTCTCTTGCAGAACTTCAAGAACGTCTCTCGCCTTTCACGCGTCAGGTCGATCTTCCCGCGACGGCGATGGGTTCAGCGGATTACTACTATGCCGATACGGTGCTTCTTGAACGCGTGGTTCCCATGTACGGAAGAAACCATACCCCTATGTATGCGTTCGGTCAGACGTTTTTGAAGGGGGCGCAGTCGCATTATGAACCGGGGTACTACGACTCTCCTTTTAAGGGGTCCTATTGGGAAGGTCAGACCGCTCGTCGAGTCAGTGGCCCTACACTATGGCTTTATCCTTTTGATTGGACGGTGAGTGCAACGGGGAAGATTAAAGCGCTGGGGTGGCAACGACACACCAAGAATACCGATCAAAAAGACGATCAGTTTTTCTATAATATCAATGGAAAAGATCTCCCACGTTGGAAATATGCCGATGGACTTTTCGTGGCTCCAAATGAACAGCGCTACGCCTATCGTGTCCGGACAAGCACAGAAAATACATGGTATATCGTAACCAATGCGGGGAAGTTCGGACCGTATCGTTATGTTTCACAGCCGTTATTTACCAAGAACAATGTCCTTTCCTATGTCGTCATCACGGAAGAACAGGGACGAGACCTCTATACCTGGTACAAAGAAGGAAAGAAACAAGAATCTTGGGATTATCTCGATTCGATTTACCTAAGTAATCAAGGGACGCAGTTCTCTTATCGCGCCATGCGTCGTGATGCGAAAGGGGTAGATCGTTGGTATGTGGTCCAAAACGGGACCCCTCTTCGTGCTTGGGATTATGTTTCCCATCTGGTTGTCGATCCCTTCACGTCACAGGCAACCTATCAATTACGTGATCAAGGAGCATGGTTCTTAGGCTCAAATCAAGGATATTGGCCGATGCCTGCCGAAGCAAATGGTATTCATCAAGATCGCCTCTCGCACAAATCCTACGCCGCCGGCGCGCTTAGAGGGCCAGACCATACGATCAACGATCATCCTTGGGTTCAAACCGAAGGGATATCTTGGATCGTACAAGAGGGTCTCTATACCACCGCGTTTAGCCCGAGCGGTCAGGTCCTTATGTCGCGTAGCGTTTATGCAAGCTCCACTAAAACGCTCACAGATGGTCAGATTGGCATTCAGTATGCGCTAGATCAGTCCGTCCTTCCCGTGCTTGGACTCGCAGGATCGCATCCATATTCTGACCAAGAACGTGAACTGCTAAAAGCGGATTATCCTCTGTTTCTCTATTCATTTGCTGACGCCGATCGCGCTCGAGCCAGGGATCTTTATTTTGACGCCGATGGTCGTCTCACGCTCTACCAAGGTGATGGTCGGTATCTTATTAAGGCGGTTTACGAAGTCACGCCATAAGGCCGTTGCTTCCGGAAAGGTGATTGGGTAAGCTTAGGTTCATCTATGGCTCGTCATTCAAAATGGCACAAAGTGCGACAATTTAAAGGAGCGATTGATGCGAAGCGTTCGGCCTCATTTACCAAGCTTGCGCGTGAAATTACCGTAGCCGCGCGCGAAAAAGGAGCGGATCCTCTTATGAACGGGGGTCTTCGAGCAGCGATTGATCGTGCGCGCGCCGTCTCGATGCCAAAAGAGAATATTGAACGCGCGGTTCAAAAAGGAGCGGGAGGCGCAGGCGAGGGCCAGATCGAAACGCTTACGTATGAAGCGTATGCTCCCGGTGGAACGTCGCTCATCGTTGAATGTCTGACCGATAATCGTAATCGTACCGCAAATGATGTGAAACACTTACTAACAAAGAATGGCGCTTCACTCGCGAATAGCGGAGCGGTCACGTATCTTTTTGATCATGTCGGCGTCGTCCGTCTTCCGCTTGTTCTTCCTCCAGATCGTCGTGACGAACTCGAACTGATATTTATCGATGCGGGTGCGAGTGATGTGATCGAAGAAGGGGGTACAACAGAAATCCGTTGTGCGATGCACGATCTCGCGAACGTGGCTGACATCGTTACGAAAAATAATTTTCAAGCAGACACGGTCGAGTTCCAGTGGATCCCTAAGATCTTCGTTGAAACGGACGAGCAGACAGGGGTACAGCTTTCTGAGCTGATCGAGATGCTTGAAGAGCATGATGATGTGAGTCGGGTTTTCAGTAATTTGGCATAAAGAAGGGGGACTGATTCCCATTTGTATTCAAGCGATTGCTTAATAAATGACGAGGGTTTAGGATCGAATCAGGAGGAGGAAGCCAGTTTTTACTCATTACTTCTGTATGATTACGATCTCTCGTTTTGGATTTTTTGTTGGCATGGTCTGTGTGCTCGGAGTAGGAGCTGGTTTTGCTCCAGCTGCTTCAGCTCAGGCGATGCCCGGTGAAGTGCTGGTCACGGCGACCTTGCCGGCGGCAACACTCGGAGTGCCTTATTCCATCAGCTTAGGCGGAGGAGGTGGTACGCCACCCTATCGTTGGGAGACGATCAGCGGTATCTTTCCCCATGGTTTAACTTTAGATGCTGAAGGAAGACTGGGGGGAGAGCCACGATCGATGGGTTCCTATACGTTCACGATCCGTTTAACCGATAGTCGATCTGAGCGCGTGGACCAAGTCTTTCGTTTAGAGGTCAGCATTCGTTCAGTGGTGCCGCAAATTCAAGCAGAGCCAACCCCGATTGCACCTGTGAGTGCACCAATCCCTTTGATGGCACCACCAGTGACACCCGCGCCGCCCTTGCCTGAAGGTGTCCCTCCATTCCCTCAGCTCCCGTTACTTGGAAGCGCGGGTGGCGGTATACCAACGCTTCTTCCCTTCGACTCCGGAGTGCCAGTATCTGTGCCGACAATGCCCACATCTGGTCCTCTCTCCGCTTGGCCGGTAGGAACCGCAACCACGGCTACGCAGATGGACTTATTGCGACAATTAGAACGCAAAGAAATCGAAATTCATAGCCTCGTTCGCATTTCGTCTGACCCAAGTGGTGTGAATACGACGGTGACCTATTACATTGGTCGCGATGGTCGTCGTCACGCTTTCCCTCATCCATCTGTGATGGATAGCTGGTATCGCAGCGGCATGCCACCAACACGGACGCTCACGATGGAAGAAATTCATGCCATTCCTCTCGGAGCGAATGTGACCTATCGACCGGGCGTGAAGGTCCTTCAGTTCGAAGGATCCTCCATGTACGTTGTCGCGGGAGAGAAGATGATCCGTGTGGTTGCCGATGCTCAGGCCGTCGCGAACCTTTATGGTCCTCGCTGGTTTAATCATCTCGTTGGTCTTTCGGACGCCCATTTCGCAGACTATCGTTTGAGCAATGAACCTGCAGTCATGGGCTTATCAGACTTTAACCCATCAGTGCTTGAAAATTCGATCAGTACTCCAAGTGATACCTTGCAGATCTAAGAATAAAAAATAAAAAAATATCCCGATGCATCACGCGAAGGGATGTTTTTCTTTTCCGGCATACGTTAGACTGCCAACATCTTCTTTTATGTCCTCCATTCGCATTCTCGGCATCGACCCAGGTTTCGACCGCACCGGTATTGGCGTCATTGATCAGTCAGGGGGTCGTCTAAGCTGGGTCTATCATAGCTGTATCCAAACCCGGGCGGAAGACCCATTTTCCTTACGCTTACAGCAAACTCGCGATGGAATTAGGATCGCTCTCGATCGGTTTAAACCTGAGGCGGCGGTAGTGGAGCAGCTCTTTTTCCAGAGCAACGCCAAGACCGCTATCAAAGTAGGAATGGCACGCGGTGTTGCGATCATTACACTTGCAGATGCAAATATTCCCGTCATCGAATTGACCCCAAACCAGGTAAAGCAGGGGATCACGGGGTGGGGCGCTGCCGACAAAAAACAGATTCAAGAAATGGTGAAGCGGTTACTTGGTCTTAAAGAAATTCCTAAACCCGACGATGCGGCGGATGCGCTTGCGCTTGCGATTGTCGGAGGGCCACTCGTTGGGCTTCAAAGTGCAAAGGCGATCTCAAGAAAAAAGAGTTTGTAGAAACGAGCTGTTTGCGTTGGCAAAATAATATAAAAAACGAAAAAAGTCAATCCTGGAGGGAAGGAAAGATAGATCGTAAGGTACTTTTGGGCGAGGGCCTGACCCTAAGAGAATTCAGGCGTGAATTCGGGGAGATTCATGGACGAAATTGACGATTCCGCGCGTTCGCACTAGCTTTTTAAGGACGATGGTCGTCATTCTGCTAAGGGAGCAGCGCTCATGTGGAAATTTGATCCCAAGGACCCGCGTCTCGGCGTTCCGGAAGGTCGCGTTCAGGAGCTGCAGTTTCTCTTCGTCCCGAGAGCTGTTTCGCTCGTGACTCTGCTCGCGCTCGAGCTTCAGATGCCCCCTGGGAAAGGCACTGCACCGCTCGCGCTGGTAGAGCTGTCTGAAGGGTGTGAAGACCAGAGCGTCGTGGACCCGGCGCTTCAGTGGCAACTGGTAGACCTCTCGCTCATGCGCTTCGCGTCTCAGGTGGCGAGGGGGAAGGCGCCTTCTGCGCTCTCCCGGGTTGTGAGTGCGGAGCTTCCAAGGGCGATCCTGAAAGAGGTGATCGGAGAGCACTTCGAGGCACTCCGTCTCGCTCGCCGCACCAAGAACGGTCAGGTTCACGTCATGACCTACCCCGTTTCCCCGGGAGCCCATCGTGTCATTCTCCTCGTTCGCGACGGAGGTCCTCTCCCGAGCTAGTTTCTCTTCTCTCGCGTGTTCCAAACAGATGGAAGACGCGCTCTTTTTTATCTGTTAAGGAGAGGAATCCGACCCCTTGCCAAAGTCTTGAGATCTGCTTGTTTTTGGGCTATAGTAGCCGCGACTTACTGGCTATTTTCCTTCTTTGCGTATGCAGATTTATTGGCATGGATTTTCTTGTATTCGGATCGAATCTTCCGTTGGGGAGAAGGAGGCGACCCTCGTGACCGACCCGTATGAATTCGCGGAAACGGGTGTGCGTTTTCCGCGTACCCTCGAACCACATGTAGTTGTCCTTTCTCATCAAGATCAGAAGCGGTTTTCGTTAGAAGAGTTTAAAAATGCGCCTTTTCTCGTGGCAGACCCGGGAGAATATGAAGTCCAAGGCACGTTCGTGTTTGGGATGACGCTCCCAAAACCCGAGCAGCGATATCCGTATGAGCTCGCCTATCGTTTTGTGAGCGAAGGAATTTCTCTCGGATTTTTAGGTTCTCTCGATCACGTCCCTCCGGCTGATGAGTTAGGAAAACTTGAAAATATCGACATCCTCTTTTTGCCCGTTGGCGGCGGCGGTCGCTTAACCGCTGCACAGGCCGTAGAAGTGGTAAATGAAATTGAACCTCGGATGGTCGTCCCGCTCTATTACGACATCGAAGGAAGCAAACTCAAACTTGATTCGGTGGATCTCTTTTGCAAAGAACTTGGGGCCAAGCGTCAGGACGCGAATCGCTTAAAGATCAGTCGCAAGGATTTACCCGCGGATGATCTCATTGTCACCGTCCTAGAACGGGCTTAAACTGACCGTATAT
>CAYHTN010000026.1:0-17606 GCA_964359565.1 uncultured Gammaproteobacteria bacterium | reverse complement strand
GATTTATTAAAACAAACAAAAGAACGCGCCCGCGAGGAGAAGAAAAAGACCTCCTCGTAGGGGCGATACATTGCTATACTAGGTTCCTATGGAACAGAACAAACTATTTCTTCTTGTTACCCTTCTTATTGCTCTTCTGGCGGGCGCAGCTGCTGGAGTTGGAGGCGCTTATTGGTTCATTGAGCGTCCTCTGCCTGTTGATTCACTTCCGCTTGTCTCCACTTCATCGACCATGATTCCTCCGGTTGCCATGCGCAGTCAGGATGAGGAGCAGACCATCGAAGTCGTGCGTCGAACCTCTCCGGCGGTGGTTGCGATTACGATTACCAAAGAAATTGACCCTCGGGCTCAGCGACCACAGGCGCTTTTCCCAGACTTTTTGGATGATCCTTTTTCGCAGTTCTTTCGTACGCCCGTAACCCCGGCGCCTTCAACCGGAGAAAAACAGCGGGTCATCGTTGGTGGTGGTTCTGGATTTTTTGTGAGCCAGGATGGCTATATCGTGACCAACAAACATGTGGTCTCTGAAACGAATGCAGAATATACGGTTATTACCCCTGATCAAAAAAAGCATTTGGCTAAAGTCCTCGCGCTTGATCCCACCCTTGATCTCGCTATTTTGAAAGTCGAAGGAATCGATTTTCCGTTTTTGCAATTAGGAAATAGCGATGAGTTGATTGTTGGTCAATCCGTCATTGCGATCGGAAACGCATTAGCAGAGTTTCAAAATACGGTCACAAAAGGGGTCGTCTCAGGTCTCAATCGTCGTCTCGAAGCGGGGAGTCGGACCGGAACCGAGGTGATTGAGCAAGCGATCCAAACAGACGCTGCGATTAATTTTGGGAACTCCGGTGGCCCCCTGCTAGATCTTCATGGACGTGTCGTCGGTGTCAATACAGCCATCTCGCAAGGGGGTCAATCCCTTGGCTTCGCCTTGCCAAGTACAGTCGTCGCTCACGCGCTCGAAAGTGTTCGTAAGAATGGCAAAATCGTTCGACCTTGGCTCGGGATCCGTTATGTCCAGATCGATGAAGAGCTGAAAGAGAAAAATAATTTAGCCTATGACTATGGCGTCCTCCTGATTCGTGGCAATACGCCCTCAGATATCGCCATCATGCCCGGATCTCCGGCTGAAAAAGCTGGACTGGCAGAAGATGATATCATTTTAGAATTCAACGGCATTAAATTGAATGATCAACGTTCTCTCTCGTCGATTATCGCAAGCCTTGATCCGGGTCAAAAAGTCACTCTTCGAGTCGTGCACAAAGGCGAGGAGAAGATGATCGATGTAACCCTCGAAGAACGTAAGGAGACTCAGAATCCATAGACATTTCGTATCTCTCTCAGCCCCTTTATCCAAACGCTCCTTTGCTCCTTATGAAACGCACGAAGATTGTTTGCACCATCGGTCCAGCCACGCATACGGAAGAAAAATTGACGGCCCTCGTGAAGGCAGGAATGAATGTTTGTCGTTTAAATTTTTCTCATGGGACCCATGAGGATCATGCAGAATTAATTCGCCTCATTCGAACGGTGAGTAAAAAAACGGAGGAGCCGCTTACGATTCTTCAAGATCTTCAAGGACCAAAGATTCGGGTGGGGAATCTGCCCGAAAAAGGAATCCTTTTAGAAGCCGGAAAGGAAGTGATTTTTACCACCAATGAAGAAGGCTCCTCCAAAAAGATTCCGGTGACATATCAGATGCTTCATAAGGATGTACGAGTTGGGCAAACATTGCTTTTGGATGATGGCCTGTTAGCGGCTAAAGTTGTTAAAATCAAGGGACAAGATGTCGTGTGTGAGGTGATCACTGGGGGAGTGCTCACGTCTCATAAAGGACTTAACCTTCCAGAGACGAATACCTCTATCTCCGCGATGAGCGACAAGGATCGTGACGACGTGGCATTTGGCGTCGAACAAGAGGTTGATTGGATCGCGCTTTCGTTTGTACGTAAGGCCGAAGATGTTCGTGAATTACGCGCGGTTATTGCTGCGGCTGAACGTAAACAGAAAAAGAGCGGGGATGTCCCTATCCGCGTCATTGCGAAAATTGAAAAACCAGAAGCGATCACCGCCATCGCCGAAATTGTTGAGGCGGTTGATGCGATCATGGTTGCTCGTGGCGATCTCGGGATTGAGATGCCAGCCGCTAAAGTTCCCTTGATTCAAAAGGATCTCATTTGTCGGTGTCTTTTGGCAGGGAAGCCTGTCATTGTGGCGACCCAGATGCTGGATTCGATGATTCGAAACCCACGGGCCACACGTGCAGAGATTTCAGATATCGCGAATGCGGTGATCGATCATACCGATGCGACCATGCTTTCTGGAGAGACGGCTTCAGGAGCGTATCCGATTGAAGCCGTACAGACCATGAGCGACGCGATTCATGAAGTTGAAAAGTCCACTTTAGATGACATGGCGCTTTCGATCGAGCTGCAACAAGGAGATCAGGTGGCGATGACGAATATCGCAACGGTGCTTTCGCATGCGAGTAAAGCGAAGGGGATTGTCGTGGCGACGCTGTCGGGATCAGCGGCACACCTGGTTTCTCGCTATCGCCCAGAGCTTCCAATCTTAGCTGTGACTCCACACGAGCGCATTGTCCGTCAGTTGAACCTCTCTTGGGGGGTGCAGCCATTTTTGATCCCAGAGTGTCATACGATGTCCAAGCTCATCGAACAATCATTAAAGACCTTGGTCAAAGAAGAAGTTTTAAAGAAGGGCGATCAAGTTATTCTTGTGGCGGGAGAGCCGCTTGGAAAATCCGGCCATGTAAACATGGTGGAGTTGTGTACGGTGAAATAGCCTTTAAAAAAAGAACCCGTCTGTCTATGGGTTTTTCGTCGTTTTTTAGACCTTGTCAGAAGAAGGGGGGTTTGTTAGGATAGCGCACGTCTGAAACAACTGACCACGTGGGTGTGTGGTGTAGCCCGGTTAACACGTCTCCCTGTCACGGAGAAGATCGAGGGTTCGAATCCCTTCGCACCCGCCACCAGGATTCCATCGCGACGAGCGATGGATTTTGGCTAATTACAGCGACGAGCTACATGCTCCGATAGCTGAAGAAAAGTGGGAGGGGACCACTTTTTGTTAGCCCGTGACAATATAGTGACAATTATTCCCGCGTCCGGTCAGGGGAGCGGAGATGGAAAGATTCACAAGCGTTAAAAAGCTTAAAAGATTATTTAGATGAATTAGGTAACCCTGATAAAAGTGATGCAGAGAGCCGACAACGGGCAGAGATAATAGGTAAATTCCAAATTTTGGAAAAGCTCTTTAAAGATTTCTTCGATTTTCATCCGCATAATGTCTGGATAGACGAAGCAGATAGAAAGTTATATTTGTTCGATCTATATCTTTGGGTCGCCGACGCAACGTAGGTATCGGCTGCTCTTTCTATGGAGCAAGGAGCGACGATTCGCGTCTCAGCGTCGTGGGTAAAAGATCGTATTTGCCGTTGAATAGGATCTGCTCATCATCTTTGGCATAATGAGGTACAATGACCTCTGTCCGCTCTTTATTCCTAAGACACCTCCCTATGGCCAAAGGTAACTCTCCTCGTAAAGAAGTCAAAAAACCAAAGAAGAAGAAATAGTCTGTTTGGTCTGATCTTTTAACATCGATCGTTTCCACAGAGAACAAAAACATTCCTTACACGAGGGATGTTTTTGTTCTTCCCTCCGTTTCTTGTTTCCCGTTAGCCATATTTCTGACAACGATCGATTTCTTTCCAGGGAATCGCGCCTTCTCGAACCAAAGACAGGGTTCCGTTCGAATCGCACGCGATCACTGTTGAGGGTATTTGGAGAAGGTCGTGATCTGATTCAATGATCAAATCAACCTGCGTTCCAAATTGCTGACGAATATGTTCAGCGGAACGAAGAAAATCGTGCTCGCTCAAGTTGGCAGAGCTCGCTACAATTGGAAACCCGAGTAAATCAGTAACAGCAGCAATCAATGGATCCGGGGAAAGGCGAAGTAAGATCGTGTTGCTCATCCGTATAACATAGGAAGAGAGCATTATTTCCGTTTTTATCGGGAGAATAGCCGTGAGTGGCCCAGGCCAAAAACGAGTGGCAATCTTTTCAAAAGCAGGCGGGATCAGTGCGAGCGCGTCAATTTGTTTTCGGCTGCCTGTTACGCAAATTACGTTTTTTGATAACGCTCGTTGCTTGATGGTAAACAATCGTTCTAGAGCTGCTTCATTTCGTGGATCGCAACACAGGCCGTAAATCGTTTCGGTCGGGAGGGCAACGACCCCTCCCGATTGGAGGCAAGAAACGATTTGTTCGACTTCTTTTGGATCTTTCATGCCCTTGTTTTTACGCTTATAAAAGAGAATAATCAACTCATGTATGAAAAAGACCATGCATAAAGACGCGGCCCTTTCGTTTTTAGGTCTCGCTGGATCTGGTCAGGTGATCGAGTGACCTATGGAATCAGCCCTTCTTTCATCGATCCCAGATCTCCTTTACGGGTGCTCGAAACGTGTAGATGGTTCGATGCGTGTGCAAACACGAGGAGATCTTGTTCGTGTTGAACGAGTGAACTATTTCCGTTCGCTTGGAATTTCCATTGAACAGACGGCTGGATGTGTACTTGTGCACGGGAAGCGTGTACAAGGAGTTCCTGTAAGTGAGAAACGTCCACTATTCTTTGATTCGAGGTAAAACTTGATGTTCGTTCTCGGTTTCCAGTGACCGATCGGGTCATTCGCGCTAAGAAAACATATTTGGATCTTCCAAAAATGCTCATGCAACAAGCAAAGACATGTGGGATTCACCCAGAGCATCTCGAAGACACTGGTACTTGTACGGTTTGTGATGAGCGTTATTTCTCCTATCGACGGGATGCACCGAAAGAACTCGAAGCACAGATCGCGTATCTTGGATGGAAGCTTTAAATAATCGGTTTCGTACTTATTCTTCCATCATTTTCAGATAACTCTCGTAGCGATATTGATTAATCGTAGAATTCTTTTGTTCCAAGGCCTGTTTGATAGCACAGCCAGGTTCATTCATATGAATACAATCCGAGAAGCGACAGGGAGTATCCAGAGTTTCAAATTCGGGGAACAGAAAACGGATTTCCTTCTTCGGCAGTTGTTCGATACCGAGCGAGCGGATACCAGGTGTATCGATAATATAAGAATTTGTGTCCCATTTTAGCAGTGAGCTCCCGGTGGTGGTATGTCGCCCTTTTCCCGTTTTTTCGCTTACTTCGCGGGTCGCGATGTTCCTTCCAGGAATGAGGACGTTCATGAGGGTTGATTTTCCGACGCCGCTTTGACCCAAAAAAACAGCTGTTTTTCCACGCAAGGCATCTTTTAATGCTTCAATCCCTTCTGACCGTATAAACGACGTCTTGATAATAGGGATATGAATCTGTTGATAAAACTCGAGTGTTTCTGGTCTTACATCTGTTAAATCGATTTTTGTGAGACAAATAACAGGTGAAACATTCCCCGCTTGTAAAATCGCAAGATACCGATCAATAAAGCGTTGATGAAACTCCGGGTCTTGAACGGCCACCGTAATAATGCCGATGTCTACATTGGCTGAGAGTACATGCTCTTCGAGCGGTGCGTTCGGTCGGGTTCGATCGGCCCGTGATCGTGTGACGAAGCTCATGCGTTCTTTTCTCCCAAAAATAATCGCGACGTCATCTTCTCCTCCTCTCTGAAAAAAGACGTGATCACCCACCGCAAAATCGTTTGCCTCTTGCAAGCAGTTTTCTCGATCGAGCAGTGCTGGCATCAGGACATCGTCCTTCATGACTTCAAAGCCTTTGCTATGGATACCGGCGAGGACTCCGATTTCAAAGGTTTCGGCATCCTCTGACTCCGTTTCAGGGGCAGATTTCCCTGATCGTAAAGACTTTTGGAGGGCTTTCTCCTTCTTCGCCTGTGTCCGTTTATTTCGTTCTCGATCCCAAAGAGTAGGCATGATTACCTTGTTATAGCCTAGTTTCGGGAGCATGACTATAGGTCATTGCCATTCATGCTCAATCTTCTGCAGCGCCAGGAGGTTGCTCGGATGTGTCACGATTTTTCGTGCTTCTTCGATCGTCATCCATTTTGCATCATGAAATTCTGCAGGATAGACATGGAAATCTTCGCCATCCTTCTGGACAGAGATCAAAAGTGACGAGGGTTTTCAAGAGGTTTGTCAATTCGATTGAAATAGAGGAAGACATAGCTCTACCACGGTACGGGTCAGACGCAGGGGCGTCAAAATGAGGAAATACTTCTTATTCTTCGCCTTTTTGTTTATATGTGTTATGAACTATCTCATGCGAATATCCTCGCGTTTAAAGATTATTTGTCTCAATGTTTGGGGTGGTATGGCGGGGGCAAGCCTCACCGATTTTTTTGTGCATCATCAAGATACGGACATTTTTTGTTTACAAGAAGTTTATAATGGCGGTGGCCATACGATCCCGAAGATGGCTGCAGGAAAGAGTTTAGAACGTGTTGATGCAGAAACGTTCCGCAAGATTCAGAGTACACTCCCGAACCATCGAGCCTATTTCACTCCTCAATACGTCTCCTATCTGGGCCTCGCGATCTTTGTGCATCGAAGAGTTTCGGTCCTCGATACGGGGGATCTTTTCGTCTACGGGGAAGAGGGCTATGTTTCTTCTCTTGATGTCGCGGATCATGCCCGAAAACTTCAATACGTCACGATCCGAACAGAAAGTGGTCCGATGACGATTTTGAATATTCATGCTGCCTGGCAGGCAATCGGAAAAACGGATACGCCTGAACGATTGGAACAATCCCGAACGATTATCGATTTTACAGATCAATTCTCCCATCCACTGCTTTTGTGTGGCGATTTCAATCTGCTACCACAAACCGAAAGTATTCGCATGATCGAACGAGCGGGATGGGAGAATCTGATTCGAACATTTGGGATTACGTCTACGAGAACACGTCTCTATGAGAAAGAGGAGCAGTACGCTGATTATGTCTTTGTGAAAAATGGGGTCCGAGTCTCTGTCTGTGAGACGCTTTCAGATATTGTTTCGGATCATGTTCCTTTATTTGTTGAATGTGACACGTTACTCCCTCTTCTTTAGGGCGAAAGATGGAACAGTCCTTATTGATCGGAAGAATTTCATTCGTCTCTTTGTCCGCACCGCCTTGTTGTTCCCACTCCACGAATCTCGTGACGGCGAGAGCGGCGTCTTCGCGCAGGAGCGGGGATCCAGGCAGGAGGTTTCCTTGCGAACGAAATAAGAGTTTTAAGCGATCAGCGGCAATGAGCGCACCTTGTCGATTGGCAGGGGCACTTTTGAAGTCTGTTGGTTCGATATAGTCCGTGGGCATCGTTTGGAGTTCCTGAAATGCAAACGAACGACGACGAAGAGCGAAGAGTTGTTGCATCGCTTCATCACGACGAACAAGAGCGCTTCGTTCTAAGATGGTCGGAATGCCGGCACCGGCAAGACAGGCGCGAATATTCGCTGGTGTCCAGTATTCGTTCGGCTGAAAACCAAATTCCGGACAGGCATCACTCGTGCGTAAAAACATCAGGGTATAGAACCATTGACCAGGTGTGAGCGTCGCTCCATAGCCAAAGGTGGTCGTGCTCTGCGGCGACATCTAGCCTTTTGTGACGACTTCATCAATGGCAACACGCATCATAAAGAACAGCGTCGCTATGGTATCATGGAGGTCATGTACCTTTCGCCCTGGCTTTATCAATTACGCCGGCAGCGTCCGCTCCATCGACTGGTCCAGCATCAAAAAACGGACGTCGTCATTATTGGTGGAGGGATTGCGGGTGCGGTGACGGCATACCATATTCTGCGCGATACCACAGAGCGGGTCGTCTTGCTTGAAGCACATCGTGTCGGACACGGGGCGTCGGGTCATAATGCAGGCATGATGGTGGCAAAGATTGAGCGACCTACACGAGACTTAGTCCAAGAATTTGGCGAAGAGGTTGTGAAAAAGGGGCTAAGAGCCCTGGATCGATCATGGGATATTCTTGAGACGCTTCGTCGTGATTTGGAGCTCCAAACACCGATCTATCCTTGCCCGGAACAGGTCGGGTTCACTCAACCGGAGCCATTCCTGACGGAGCTTGATAACGTTCTTTGGCGCGCACGTTTAGGGCTTCCGTACGAGCCCATGAAGATTTCTCGTACTTCTGCCTGGATCAAGCATATTCCGAAAGAATATGCGTCTGTGTGGGAGGTTGCAGAACCAGATTTGATCCGAGAATTGCTTGAGCACGATGCTCCCACCTACCAAGCAGTACTCCATCGACGTATGGCCTGCGGCAATAGCGCACTTTTATCAGAAGAAATCATTCGTTGTTTGCTTGAACGATATCGTTCACGCGTTTCTATTTTTGAAGAAACACACGTCACTGAGGTCATCTGTGATCATGCGTTCGCGACGGTCCGGGCAGGAATGATCAGCATTAAAGCAAAATCAGTGGTACTGTGTACGAATGGCTTTGAACAGTTTCATATAAAAGATGCCCAGGGGATTTCTCTCGATCCTAAATTTCATACACTTGTCAAAGGCGAAGTAGCATATATGGAAGGGTTTTTGCTGGACCGACCGGCGCCCATTGCGGGTTTTGAATTTATTGATACAAGCAAACCGAGTGAGGATCCTTATATTTATATTTCTCGTCGTCCGTTTGAATACGAAACGAAGCCGCAGATGCTGATTAGCGTTGGCGGGCCAGAATATATCTTGCCCGATGGCAAGGATTACGATCCGCATCACGCCTTTCCGCTCTGGGCCCATCAAGATGTCGACCGCTTCCTGAAAAGCGGTCAAAAAATCCTTCCCTTGGATACTCAGCGCGTATTTCAGTGGCATGGCTTAATGGGGTATACACCTAACCGTGTCCGATGTGTTGGTTTTGAGCCCTGTCGGAAAAGTCTGCTCTATAACTTGGGGTGTAACGGCATTGGACTCATGCCTTCGATGTACGGGGGTTGGAAAATCGCTCAACTGTTGCGAGGAACAGACGATGACGTGCGCCTGTTTGACCCGCAGGATCGGCGTTGCCGGATTCGTTAAAAGGTGGTTTTAAAAGAGAGGCGGGTTTGCGGAACGCACTTCTGTCCCCACCAATGGATCACGAGACTTCATGACCGAAGGACGGTCTCTCGCGCATGTCCGTGCGGATGCGAGAACCTTTCAGGTTTCGTTAGATGAGACGTCCGCGTTGATTCTCTCAAACTTCATCACCTATGGCGTGAGTGAACGGACGAGAGCACTCGGCAGTGGTGAGCGTCGTGCCCTCGTTCGTGATGCCATGCAAACCATGGGAAGAAGTGATATCCTCATGTATCGTATTCGTTTTCCGAGAGATCTAAATGCGGAGAGAGAAGGGATCAAAGAGTTCAGAAGTCTCTTTGGCAGAGCACCACAGGATCCGTTTCAATGGGCGACGGTACGGGTATTGGGGTATGTGGATGAAGCGTAAGGACGATACCTCTGTCAGAAAGAGGACGCCGCGACAGGATCTACTCGATTCATCTCGAGCTGATCCCTTGCCGAACTTGGGAAAAAAGGGTTTAATAAGCCATCTTTATGGATCAAGGAAACGTGGTCGTCCGTTTTAGCGGGGTTACCTTTGGCTACGACGAAGAAAAGCCCTTACTCGACGAAGTCGAGTTTTCGGTACGTGAGGGTGCAAAGCTCACATTGATGGGTCAAAACGGTGCGGGGAAGAGCACGATCTTTAAGCTCCTTACGGGCGTGTATACGCCACAAAAAGGAGCGATTCATGTCGAAAAAAGAGCGACTATTGCGACCGCGCTGCAAGTCATGGCACGAGAAAACATGGAAAAGACGGTGCGGGAGTTTTTTGCGGGAGCATTTGCAGAAGTTGCTTATAGCCTTGATGGGCAAATTAAAACGGTCCTTGAAACGGTCCAATTGAATGCTCCGTTAGAAAAGAAGATTAAAGAATTTTCTGGAGGTCAACAAGCGCGTCTCTTGCTCGCCTTTGCCCTGATTCAAGAACCAGATATTTTATTATTGGACGAACCGACCAATAATCTTGATCAAGAGGGGATTGGGCATTTGATGACTTTTCTTATCATGTATCCAAAGACGGTCATCGTTATTTCTCATGATGCCGATTTCTTGAATTCGTTTACGGAAGGCGTGCTCTACCTTGATGTTTTTACGCGCAAGATGGAACAGTATGTCGGAAACTACTTTGACGTGCTCGAAGAGATCGCTGCTCGTCTTGAACGTGAACGCATGAAGAACGCTCGATTATTAAAAGAGATCCAGGATCGTAAAGATAAGATTAACTTTTTTGCAAATAAGGGAGGCAAGATGCGTAAGCTCGCGAGCAAGCTTCGTGATCAGGTCGAAGAGGCAGAAGATGATATGGTCGACGTTCGTCGTGAAGATAAAACGATTCGCGATTTTGAAATTCCTGCCCATGAAATTCTCGAGCCTCTTGTCGTCATCAATGCAGTGAAAGTTCTAAAACAACACGAACCACATCGTATTCCTGTCGATATCAGCATTCGGAAGCGTCACCGTGTGCTCGTCACCGGTCCAAATGGCATTGGAAAGAGCACGCTGTTGCGTACCCTCGCCGAAGGCACCGATCCAGACATGAAGATCCATGCCGAAGCGAATGTTGGCTATTATCGCCAAGATTTTTCTGGTTTAGATTTCGACATGACGGCCTATGATTCATTGGCCGAGGTTATGGACCGGGAATCCAATGAACAACTTCGAGCGGTTGCATCAGAATTCTTGCTCAACGGTGATTTGTTAAAAAACAAAGTCGGTTCACTGTCTGAAGGTCAAAAAGGCTTGCTTTGTTTTGCGCGTTTCGTGCTTCAGAAGCCAGGTCTTCTGATCTTAGATGAACCGACCAACCACATTAACTTTCGCCATTTACCCGTCATTGCAAAAGCCATTGAAGGCTATAAAGGAGGGCTCATCGTCGTGAGTCACTCTCAAGAGTTTCTTGATCAGATTCGTTTTGATGAAACATTGGATTTGGGAGTCTTGTCGGCAAAGATCAATGAATATTTTTGATCCTCCCGTTGTCTTTGACGAAGCAAAGCCAAGATCGAGGACCCATCCGAAAGAGTTATTTATGATTTGCCCTAGAAAAAAAGAGTGTCAGCGATCCCAGAAGGATGCCGACAGAGGATGGGCTATGGCTTGGAGAGGAGCCACGGGCGTCGCGCATGGAGAGCGTTCGCCTAATAGAGATAGATGTGCTTAGAAAACAGAGTTGGCGGTTTGGAGCAAGAAGCGGAGAGACTCACGAAAGCCACGGACGACGTTGTCCAGTGCAAAACATCACGACAGGGAATCTGTGTGCTCCTGCATCTTGCGATGACTATGGCTTTCCAATAAAGACATAGCCCTCTCGCTCCAAACCCATAGGAATACTAAAATATTATCTTGAAAGAGGCAAGAGTCATTCAGATATTCAGGAGATAGAACCGATAGACGTGGATTTAAAAAGACTGAAGGCGATCGCCTCTTAAAATTGGCCACTGAGTAAACGTCCACACTGGCCGATTGCTTTTTTCCACAGCGAGCGCTTTTTCCACTGACGGTATTCTACGAGTTTTGAATATCGTCTATCTGCTTCAAAAAGGGCAATTTGTTCTCTGGCAAAATCAACGTTAAGTACGTTGATGTTCATTTCATCATCGACCGTAAAAGAACGTCCGTTGCAGTTTGCAGATCCGATGCTCACCCAAGCATCATCCACAATAAATAATTTTCCGTGGTGCATGGTGGGTTCATATTCATAAATATGGATGCCTGCTTGGAGGAGCTTCTTCCATGACACACGAGAGACCTCACGGACAAAGCGCTGATCTGTCTTTTCTCCAGGGACGATAATCTCGACATGAATGCCACGATGATGAGCGCGGACAAGGGCATGGATCAGGGCAGGGTCTGGTACGAAATAGGCATTGGAGATCCGGATATGGTCTTTGGCACAGGCGATCGAAAGAAGATACATCAATCGTACCGCTTCGACACCGTCGGCGGAGCTCGTAAAAACTTGTCCTTGAACAGATCCTCTGGGGGTAAGGAGAGGAAAGTAGTGTTCTCCTTCGAGAACGCGCGCATGGCTTTTGAGCCAGTTTTCAAGGAAGGCCGCTTGCATTTTGGCGACAATCGGTCCTTCGATGCGGTAATGCGTGTCGCGCCAAGGGGCATAGCCATTACGTCCATACAGCCATTGGTCGGCGATGCCAACGCCACCTGTAAACCCAATCGTACCATCGATGACTAATATTTTACGGTGGGATCGGTTATTGATACGAGGGAGGGTATACCAGTGCGGTTTGCGATACTTCACGACCTTGACCCCAGCTTCTCGAAGCGCGTCATAATGTTCTTGATCTAGTGCACCACTTCCCATCCAGTCGAGGAGGACATGAACGGCGACTCCAGCACGAGATCGTTCTTGGAGGGCTGTAATGAATTGGAGGCAAACACGTCCAGAAGAACAAATAAAGCTCTCTAAGTTGATACTTTTTTGAGCCTTTTTGATATCCTCGACCATGGCTGAGAAGATTGCTTCGCCGTCCACGAGTGTTTGGATCTTGTTTCCTTCACTGAAATCTGACGCCAGAACACCGCTCATGGAGCGTGAAAAGAGAGGGTCGGTCACCCCGTAGCTTGGTTTCAAGATATACCGCTCGATCACCCGGCGGGTGTGATAATTAAAAACGACCAGTAAAAACAAGGCGGTGAAGAATACGGTTACGATCAGAATCAGAAAACTTTCCATACACGCTCTTCCTTCTCTACCCCGAACCGTGCGGCTTGGCAATGGGGCAGGGACGGTATCTTTTTTTGGTCAGTCTGTTAGGATGGAGGCATCTTTTTACGCATGTCTATGTTTCAGAAGACGATCGGGATTTTAGGAGGGATGGGACCGGTGGCGAGTGCCGATACCTATGTTGAGCTTACGCGACTCTGTCAGCGTAAATGGCAGGCGAGGCAAGATCGAGATTACCCGCGGATGTTCTTGTATAGTTTGCCGTTGGAAGATTTTGATCATACCGGATTTACGACCGATAAAGAGCAGCAAGACTCCATCGTGCAGCAATTGGTTTCGGGATTAAAAACACTCGAAGCAGCGGGATCAGATTTAATTATTATCGATTGTAACACGGTTCATTATTTTTTTGATCGCTTGCAGCGAGAAATCGATGTTCCCATCATTAATCTGATTGAAGTTACGATCGCCTACATTCTCGAGAAGCGCTATCACACGGTCGGCGTGCTCTGCTCGCAAACTTCAAAAGATATTTCGCTTTACACCCACCCACTTCGAGAAGCGGGGGTAAAGGTATTAGACATTTTAGAAGAGGATCAAGCAGATGTGAATGAAGCGATTCTTGCTGTCATGTCTGGCCACATCGCCTTTCCCCATATCGCCAAGGTGGATGCACTCATTGATGATTTGTCAGTGCGTGGAGCAGAGTGCGTGATCTTGGGCTGTACCGAAATATCGAATTTGGCGAAGCAATTGAATCATCATGCGGTTTTGGTCGATAGTGAAACGCTCGCGATCGAACGAGCGCTTCACTGGGCACGTTAATCTTTGCTTTATGAAGTTTCACACCGAACAATCACTGAAGAGACTGCATTACAGCCTTAATCTCCTATTCAGAAAATTGTTTCCGTAGCTGTCTTAAGGTCTCATTCGTCGTACTAGAGCGCCTCGGTGATAGGCCGCCAGACGTGAAGTTCGTCAGGGAGCTTCACGATCCCACCTGCATGAGCAGCGATCAAAGCGGCACGGAGGCAATAGTATTCAATGTTAAAGTTATGGATACCGGCATTCCATGATTCAGGCTTACGACGTTCTTCGGCGAGAATCTCGTCTAGTGGTTTCCAGGCAAATTGTTCTACCTCCCCTTTTTGAGGGATGAGGCTTGTCAGGGGAGCGTCATGAAGCACGACGTAGTCGCGCATCCACAACCGTACACCTCGGACGCGTGAGGTATTTTCGACAGGAATGGTCCGCCAGGTAATTAGCTCTGACGGCTGTGCTTCGATACTTGCCTCTTCTGCGAGTTCTTTGAGTGCGTTTGTTTCGTACGTCTCGCCAACGCCGACATGACCGCCGACATGGGTCACCCAAACGCCTGGAAGGCGTTCTTTGTTGAATGAGCGTTGATGACAAAGCACTTCGCCTTGGTGATTTAAGACAAAAACATTGGTTGAACGGCACCACGCTTGTTGCTCAATGACTTCGTTTCGAGGCAGGGTTTGGCCAAGAGATTGGCCGGTGTGTGGGTGGACGATTTCGATATGCTCCATACGGATGGGGGGATACGCAAACGAAACTCAAATAGAGTTCTACGTATCTAAAAGCTGGATCTGAAGAATGAGAGAGCTCTAGAGCTTCTCTTAAGAATTTCCGTTCCCTGACCGGGGTTGGAGCCTAGGCATACGCTCCACCCCAAAGAGACATTTCTTCTTAAGACAAACAGCTAGAACTTAGTAAGGAACTATAAAGGAATATGTGTTTGTCGTCAACAAGACTTGTCATGAGATTGGCCATTTTCACTTACGTCATCCTCATGCGGAGCATGGGGATCCAGGGTTTGACAAAGAGAACATCGACGGCATCTCCAGATCCTGTTTAGCTGGATCCCCGCACTTCGCGCGAGGATGACGTAAAAATGAGACACGCTCTTCCCGTGGTCACTTTCGTTGGATCACTTTTTTGGCGGCTTTTATAATCTCTTTCGCTGTCATGCCGTATTTTTCGAGGAGCTCGCTTGGTTGACCGGACTCACCAAAGCAGTTTGGCATCCCTACCGATTCGATAGGCGTTGGTCGTTCGCGTGCAAGTGTCTCGCTTACGACCCCAAAGAGCCCTCCGGTGATTTGATGTTCTTCGACGGTGACACAGGCGCGTGTCTTTTGGACGCTACCGACGAGAGTCTTTACATCAAAAGGTTTGATGGTATGGCAATTGATGACTTCCGCTTCGATCTTATGTCGTTTTGAGAGGGTTTGTGCCACTACAAGTACTTCGTACACTAATGGGCCACAAGCGGCAATGGTCACATCTTTTCCTTCACGCAATACGAGTGATTTGCCGATTTGGAAGGGCGTTTCTTCGGTGGTAATGAGAGGGGACTTCTCGCGGGTAAAGCGGATGTAGCAAGGTCCTACAAATTCGGCAAAAGCGATGGTCGCTTTGCGTGTTTCGATGGCGTCACAGGGTACGACGATGGTGAGACCGGGAAGGACGCGGGTGATCGCGATATCTTCGAGGGCTTGATGGGTAGCGCCATCGGGTCCAACGGAGATCCCGCTATGCGCACCAACGATTTTGACATTGGCATTGGTATAGCAAACGGAGACACGCAGCTGATCCCACGATCGACCCGGAGAAAAGGTGGCGTAAGAAGAAAGGAACGGAATCTTCCCTGAGAGCGCAAGTCCGGCGGCGATGCCCATCATGTTTTGTTCGGCGATGCCGCACTGAATAAAGCGTTCGGGGAACTTCTTTTGAAACAGATGCGCACGTGTTGATTCAGTGAGATCAGCACAGAGGACCACGATATTAGGGTTCCGATCGCCAAGCATGACAAGAGCATCGCCGTAGCCATGACGGGTGGGGATCTGCTCAACATCCGCGGCAAAGAGTTTTGGGTTGAGAGGAGGAAGGCGAGTAGACATACCGTTAAGATCGACCAGTTCGATCGGCAATGAGTTCAAGTTCGTGTAGCGCAAGCTCGGCTTCTTGAGCGTTCGGTGCTTTGCCATGCCATTCGTATTTATGTTCCATAAAACTTACTCCTTTTCCGGGCACGGTATGGGCAAGAATCACACTTGGTTTTTCGTAGACCGATCGTGCTTCGCCGATGGCGTCTAAGATCTGTCGAAGATTGTGGCCATCGATTTCGATGACGTGCCAATTAAACGCGCGCCATTTATCCGCGAGTGGTTCGAGCGGCATGATCTCTTCGGTAAACCCATCGATCTGAATATTATTGCGATCCACAATCGCGGTGAGATTATGCAGTCGTTCTTTGCCGGCAAACATGATCGCTTCCCAGCATTGCCCCTCATCTAATTCGCCATCGCCGGAGAGTAAAAAGGTTTGCCACGGCTTTTGATCCATGCGAGCAGCCAGAGCCATCCCAACCGCCTGGGAGAAGCCTTGGGCGAGCGGTCCACCACACGTTTCGATGCCAAAATGTTCATGATTATTTGAGTGGCCTTGAAAGACAGAATTGATCTTGCGCAGCGTCTCTACAAACGCGGTGCGCGAACAAAAACCACGATGCGCCAGGGTGGCGTAAAGCACCGGGCAGATATGCGCATTCGAAAGGACGAGACGATCACGCTCGGGCCAATCGGGTTTTTTTGGGTCAACGTTGAGCGCGGAAAAGTAGAGAGCTGTAAAAACATCGGTCATCCCGAGAGAGCCACCGGGGTGACCGCTTTTTGCATGTGCGAGGGCACGAATAATATCCTGACGAATGGCGTTTGCGGTCCGCTCTAAACGTTCGATGGTCGCATCGGTATACAAAGAAGGAGCGGGGGCTGACATAGACAGGGGATAGTATAGCGGTGGGGGAGTATAAAGAAAACTCCTGGTGGTATCGCCAGGAGTTTTCTTTGCTGTTGTCGTTTAATTTACGACGTTAACGGTACCCTGCATGGTGGTGTGGATCGTGCAGCGATAGTCGAACGAACCGACGGTATCAAAGCGACGCTTGTATTCTTGGCCAGGGGCAAGAAGTTCCGAAGCCCAGCCTTGGCCGGTAACGGTGTGATTCGTAGTATCGCGGTTGGTCCAGGTGATCTCGGTCCCACGTTTGATGGTGATCGTCGTTGGAACGAAGCCATTTTCGTGCGTCCCGACGGTGACCGTCACTTTTGTTTCATCAAATTGTTTGTCTTGATTGATGTTTGCGGTCAGTGTCATAACATCGTTTGGACGATAGTCAGAAGCGGTTTGAATGCCTGTACCGGTGCGGTAGTTCACGAAGAATGCATCCGGGACATCATCAATTTGATTCTTCCAGCTTAGACCATAAAGTGTTTGTGCAAGTTGTTCGGTCATGACGTGACGAAGAATACCGCCTTGATCGATCACGTACACTTTTGGATCGGTGGTGATCTTAATCATCTTGCGTCCAGGGCGATAGGTGACGTTTCCGCCCAAAGGAATCGTTGCCAGCTGACCGTCAGGGATTTGAACGACTCGAGAAAAATCGGTGTACCAGGTAAAATAGGTTTTCTCGTTTGGAAAAACGAACCGTCGACCATTCGCGCCAAAGTAGTACACGGTAGAACCAGAACCTTTAATTAAATCACCGGAATTGAATGCAGTAGTTGTATTGGCGTGGGTCGCAAGGGGGAGTGCCATCGATCCGATCAACCCAAGCGTTGTCAGAGCGGCGGTAAAGCGATGAGTAGACATATGATGAATCGTAAGGAGAATAAAAGTCTTACTAAAGACTCATGTCTAAACTGTTCCTTCGGGTCCCGAAGCGAGCGTTTGAGACGGGCTCGGGGAAGGGCGCACTTCAGGAGGGACACGGTTCGGCTGAGACGGAGAGCTATCCGGACGCGTATCACTCTGAGGGCTGCGTTC
>CAYHTN010000025.1:0-17674 GCA_964359565.1 uncultured Gammaproteobacteria bacterium | reverse complement strand
CTGCTCATTAAACCGTAACGGAACTTGATAGATCGAAGAAACATCTGGAGCGCTAATAATGTCTTCTGGGTTCAGGCTGCAATAGAGCGCGATCTTTTCTTTACGTGGTTGATCAATCGGATTACTCGAACGACCAATGACAAAGTCAGGACGTAATCCGGTTGCGTGCAGCGCACGGATCGCGAGCTGTGTCGGTTTACTCTTCATTTCCCCAATACTTCCCGGGATAGGAAAATAGCTCACGAGGCCCACAAGGACGTCCGCAGGCGTCTTGAACTGCATGATACGAACCGCCTCCAAAAACAATAGATTCTCGTACTCCCCAACCGTTCCTCCGATTTCGACGATGGTGACATCTGCATTTGCCTCTTCCGCCGCACGCTGAATCCGATCGATCACCTCGAGCGGCACATGCGGTACTACCAAGACCTGCTTCCCGCCATAACCAAGAGATCGTTCGCGTTGAATCACGGCTTGATAGACGCGCCCCGTCGTCATGTAATTCACGCTGGTGATATCTTCGTCAAGAAACCGCTCGTAATTTCCAATATCCTGATCTGTCTCATATCCGTCCTTCGTGACAAACACCTCTCCGTGTTCAACCGGATTCATCGTTCCCGCATCCACATTGATGT
The DNA here is from genome assembly GCA_964359565.1 of uncultured Gammaproteobacteria bacterium. GTDB lineage: Bacteria > Patescibacteriota > Patescibacteriia > 2-12-FULL-60-25 > 2-12-FULL-60-25 > JAGOTP01. The sequence continues at coordinate 17,039 of CAYHTN010000025.1, read as the reverse complement.
AGGGATCAATTTTCACGGCCGTCACGCGGAGACCTCGTGCTTTCAGCATCGCTCCAATTGAAGCGGATGCAACTCCTTTCCCAACGCCTGACATCACTCCCCCCGTGATAAAGATAAATGTACGTCGTTTTTGCATAAGAAATAACTATAGGCCGGAGAATACCACTTCAGGAAGGACTCTGCACCTTCTCGACAAAACACCTTGTTTTTGCTATATTTCGGCCCATGCATCTCTTAGATGGTAAGCGTTTAGCCGACCAGATCCAAACGGAACTCAAAGAACAACAAGCGAGCCGGACCTTTACGCCCACTCTCGCTGTTATGATCGTGGGCGATGATCCAGCGTCTCATCTATACGTCCGCATGAAACATCGGGTCGGAGAAGAGCTTGGTCTCGATATTCAAATCCATCCATTTCCTGCCTCTACTCCTACACAAACACTCATTGATCAGATTCATCAATGGAATCAAGATCGTACTATTCACGGTATTCTCGTGCAGGTCCCGCTCCCCGTTGGACACGATGAATCAACCATTATCAATGAGATGTCCCCTGACAAAGATGTTGATGGCTTTCATCCAGAGAACATCGCGCTATTAGAAGGCGGGAATCCGACCCTGCTCTCGCCGGTACATGAAGGAATTTTACGGCTCATAAACCAAGCACCGGTCTCTATCAACGGGGTACAAACAACGATTATTGGCAATTCCGAAATTTTCACAAAGCCCCTTGCCCATCTGCTAGAAACAGCCGGATCGATCGTTCATGTCATGTCCGCAGACGGTCTCGATCGAGATTGGCTCAAGACATCGGAGATTGTTATCATCGCGATTGGACGTGCCCATTTTTTAAAGCCTAAAGACGTGCGAGATGACGCTGTCATTATTGATGTCGGGACAACTCGTGATGGCAATAAAAAAATCTGGGGCGATGTCGACATCGAACGTTTTACCGACACGGATTGTTGGATTACCCCTGTCCCCGGAGGCGTTGGGCCCATGACAATCGCTCTCCTCATGCGAAACGTCATCAAATGCGCAGACAAACAACAAAAATCCTAATCCTACACCTGTAATCCTTCAGGAGCGACGGCGCGTAAAATGTGTCGTCGCTTTTGATAATAGGCAAGCACGACAGCGATTCCATGCCAGGTCAGTAAGAGAATGCTCATCAATGAATAGCCCCTGATTACTGTTCCGAGAGACGCCTGCGTAATACGAATATAGAGCATCGCTTCACAGAGCGTTTGCGCAAGGAGGAAGAGGATAAGAACCACGAGGAGTGTTCGCGAAGTTGGTAAGAGCTTGCCGTAGACCCAGCGGGCACAAAGAAATGTGGTGAAAAACAGTAAAAAATAAACAAAGACGGTGAGCGTCCAAGCGGGCAAGGGGCTCACTTCGAAATTTTCGTAAAATAACCCGATTCCGAGTAAAAGAAAGAACCGAAGCGTGACAAAAAAGAAGGCACGGATCCAAAAGAAGGCGTTCATACAGAGGATGGAAGAAGAAAGGTTGAAAGTTTTTGAAGCAAGATCGTAACAAAGACCATTCCAGTTACGAGCGCGGACACCCCGATGACCCAGTTCGTGCGTTGAGCCGAGCGAATCGCAAGCGTGAGCGCCATCAAGCAGACAAGGGTCGCATTGAAGGCGCTAAAAATTCCTCCTACGACGTCCATGAGGTGAAGAAGATCCTGTTTCAAGATAAAGAGCAGGAGCAGTGGAGGAATAACGGCAGCAACCCAAGCGTAATGTTTGCGCCATTGAAAATCCTTGTGAAAGACTGCCAGGAGATCAATCGCGGTGGTGAGATGTGACGTGATAATGGCAAAAAAACCAACCAGGGGAATGAGCCAGCCGACCACACGCAAATGTTCAGGAATTTGAAAAAACGCCCCTTCGACCGTGGCAGGTAAAAGGACGAGCGCCCAAGACACCCCAAAAAACCACGATAAAAGCGCCGCGAGCAGAGTTCCAATGACGACGGACTGATACGCGAGCCCACGATCGCGCTTCACAAGTTCGACCACTTCCCCTACAACAGGCAGACCGGTGAGAGAAAAAAGAAGTACGCCGAGGGGGATAAATCCCCCATCCCAGGCGAACAAGAGGGATGGTAACGAGGTATGATAGTCCCCCCAAACAGCAATGCTCACGATCAAAAGCAAGGCGATCAGGATCATCGTCGCATATGCCTCCACGCGAGCGAGAAGACGTAAGCCCCGGTAAACAAACAAGGCAACGACGAGCCAATAGAAGAATTGTACCAAGCGCACAGGCAGGGTTACGCCTATCATCCCAATAAAAGAGGTAATAAAGCCCCCTCCGAGTAAAATATAAATCAGGCTTGTCCCAAAGATATGAGCGGGGTAGGTCACCGAGGCGATCCTACCAAAGAATGGGCCCAAGACCCGATGAGCGGCTCCGCTTAAACGATGTGAACTTCCAACCGCAAGATGCACCTCGACATAGAGGAGATGCATGGCTGTGACCACGCACGCCAAGCCGAGATAAAGAATCGTGCCCCAAACAAAACCGATACGCGCAAAAACCGCAGGCAGGCCAAATACCCCTGCCCCCACAATCGTACCCGTCATCGCAAGCGCTGCTTGCAAAAAAGAACGGTGCGCAAGAACCATGAGGAGAGTATACCACAGAGATTCTCTTGACGAAGCGCGACATCCTTTCCATGCTAGTAGGACTTTTATCCCTATGGATGTACGCATCGAGCCCTCTTGGAAGGAAGTTCTCACGCCAGAATTTGAAAAGATGTATTTCAAAGCCCTCACGGATTTTGTGCGTCAAGAATACCAAACCAAGACCATCTATCCCCCACCCGCAAAAATATTTAATGCGTTTAACTCCTGTCCTTTTGATCAGATGCGCGTCGTGATTTTAGGGCAAGATCCCTATCATGGTGCAGGACAAGCTCATGGCCTTTGTTTCTCGGTGAATGACGGTGTCTCCATCCCCCCATCCCTTCAAAATATCTATAAAGAATTATTTAGTGATCTTGGCGTCCCCCCAGTTCCCAGTGGCAATCTCCAACGCTGGGCCGATCAAGGGATTCTCCTTCTGAATGCCACCCTCACGGTGGAAGCTGGAAAAGCGGGCTCGCATCAAGGCCAGGGCTGGGAAGAATTTACCGATGCCGCTATTCGCGCCCTCGCGGAACAACACGAGTCGCTTGTCTTTATTCTCTGGGGAGCATACGCGCAAAAAAAAGGAGCGTTTATAGATGCAAAAAAACATCTCGTTTTAAAATCCGCCCACCCATCCCCTTTCTCGGCAGTCAATTTTTTTGGTTCAAAGCCGTTTAGTAAAACAAATGCGTACTTGATTGAGCACGGGAAACATCCGATCCAATGGTAGAACGGGGCAGATCAGATCCGGATCTGATCCCAGATCTCTTTTCTTGCGTCGTAAAACAACGAGTCCGCAGGCTATCCACTCTCATCTCACAGAAAACGCTCTTGAACCCCCTTCTTCCGGCCCCTATAGTGACAACACTATGGCCATGAACGACCGGACGACTCCACAGAATCTTGAAGCCGAGCAGTCGTTTTTAGGCTGTCTTCTCCTGGATAAAGACGCCATGATCAAGGTGGCGGACACCGTTACGCCGGATGATTTTTATCTCGATAAGCATCGCCGTATTTACGAAGCGATGCTTGATCTCTATCGTCGCAACGAACCGATCGACTTGCTCTCACTTGGAAATCGTCTTCAAGAAAAAAATGAACTCGAGCAGATCGGTGGCCGAGCTGAATTGATTAGTTTTGCGAATGCGGTACCAACGGCGAGTCATGTCGTCCATTACGGCGAAATTGTTTCAAAAAAAGCGACCTTACGTCGACTCTTGCAAGCAGCAGGAGAAATCACCGCGTTAGGCTATCAACAGGCAGAAGATGTGGAGAACGTGCTCGATCAAGCCGAGCGTACGCTTTTTAACGTGTCACAGAAGTTCATGAAGCACGCCTTCGCGCCAATTCGCGACGTGCTCACGGACGCATTCGATCGCATTGATGAACTTCATCGAGAAAAAGGGAAACTTCGTGGCACACCAACCGGCTATGCCGATCTTGACTCACTTTTAGGCGGCGTACAAAAAAGCGATCTTGTGATTATCGCCGCTCGTCCTTCGTGTGGAAAAACTGCCTTCGTGCTTGATATTGCTCGTCACGCGGCCGTAAAACACCGTGTTCCCGTCGGTATGTTTTCGCTTGAGATGTCAAAAGAGCAACTTGTTGATCGTATGATCTGTGCCGAAGCGAATGTTGATCTGTGGAAAATGCGTACCGGAAAACTCAATGACAGTGGTCGCGACGATGACTTTCCACGCATCGGACACGCCCTCGGCATCTTGTCGGAAGCTCCGATCTATATCGATGACTCTGCCAGCGCCAATATCATGGAGGTACGAACAAAAGCGCGTCGTCTCCAAATGGAGCATGGACTCGGAATGCTCATCATCGACTACTTGCAGCTCATGGAAAGCCGGGGTGAAGGCTCATCGGACAATCGTACTCAAGAAATTGCCGAAATTACCCGTGGCCTTAAATCCATTGCGCGTGAACTGAATATCCCGGTGATCGCCCTGTCTCAGCTCTCTCGAAGTGTCGAACTGCAAAAGCCGGCTATTCCTCGTCTCGCACACTTACGCGAATCCGGTTCGATCGAACAAGATGCAGACGTCGTCATGTTTATCTATCGTAAAGCCGCCGATAAAAACTATCGCACCGAGGATCTCTCCCCTGAAGAACAACACTTAGCCGAGATTCACATCGCCAAACATCGTAACGGTCCAACCGGAGTTGTGAAGCTTTTCTTTGATGCCGCTCGTGCAAGCTTTCGCAACCTTCAAAAACATGACATGGGAGGTGTTCCTCCCGCCTTACGTGGCCCGGCCATTTCTCCAGGCGGCCCACTCCCGCCAGCTGGATCCCCTCCAATGATTAATTCTGGGCAGCCATTTTAGCCATCGTTCTTTTTATGCACATTCCAGGCTTTACGAAAAAAGAGATTATCTTTTTCTTCGTCCGCGTTTTCGTCGTTGCGATCGGGCTCAGTTATGTTTTTCTTACGCATGTCTACGCCAATGCACTCCCGGTCGATGGCCCGATCACCTTCGGATTTCCCTTCCCCACCTGTACCACCACGAGTGGTGTTGGCGCGCCCTCCATTACCACCTGTTCTCGCGTAGGACAAGTTGCAGACGTGATCTGTGCCTTTATTGCAGCCACGTTCATTATGTTCGTTTTTCGACAGATTGGGGGGCGTTCAGAACCTCCCGAGCCCTCCTTTCCATCTTCATCCTGATCTGTCATCATCTTTCAGATACTAGCCATTAGCTTTCTCTTTCTATGTCCATGTTCGGCAAACTCAAACAGTTCAAAGACCTCAAAGACCGTGCGAAAGCGATGCAAGACATGCTCGCGCAAGAACACGCCGAAGGAACGGCGGGTTGGGGAGGGGTCGTGAAGGTCACCATCAACGGCAATCAACACGTTGAATCGGTAAATATCGACCAAAGCGCGATGGGTGATAAGAGCAAGCTTGAAACGCTCGTCAAAGATGCCTTCAACGACGCTATTGAAAAGATGCAAAAAACACTCGCCGGAAAGTTACGCGAAGGCGGCGGGATGGATCTCATGAGCGAATTCGGCGACATGCTAAAACAGTAGGGACACGGCGCGCCGTGTCCCTACTTCGCAACGCGGTATGTCTTCCTCACTTCCTCCTGCATTACACAACGCCGCTAGCGCGTTCGATAGCCTTCCGGGAGTTGGACCGAGAGCGGCGTTGCGGTATGCTTCTTGGCTCGTAGTACAACCTAAAGAGACGATTTTACGGTTCGCACGGAATTTAAGCATGCTGGCAGAAAACATTACCACTTGCTCCGTCTGCCATCAGTGGGCCGATCAGCCTATTTGCCGCATCTGTCGGGATCCAAGTCGGGATGCGCAATCTATCTGCGTCGTGGCTTCCAGTCCGGATGTCCGCGTCATCGAAGAAACAGGAGTCTTCAAAGGCCGCTATCACGTTCTCGGAGGGACGATTGACCCGATCGAAGGCAGAACACCTGAAACACTTACGATCGGTTCCCTCTTAGATCGTATTAAAAGCAACTCCCCTGTCATCAACGAGATCATTCTCGCCCTAGATACAGATGTTCAAGGTGATACCACGACGCTGTATTTACGGAAACACCTACAACCTCACAACGTCCGCCTCACCCGTCTGGCACGGGGACTTCCAACGGGAGCTTCGCTTGAATACGCAGACGCCCACACCGTCGCCGACGCGCTCGTGAATAGAAAAGAATCGTAGATTATTTCATGGACAAAAAACACCCCAAAGCTTTATGCGAGGGGGTGTTTTTGATCTGTTAGATCTTGGTAATTTTGATCTTGGTGAAGTGCTGACGGTGTCCGACGCGACGGGTGTAGCGAGACTTGGCTTTGTACTTCACGACCGAAATTTTTTCGGCGCGGCCATGTTCGACGACTTCGCCGGCAACGGTCTCTTTTAAGAGCGGGGCGCCGATGTTTAATTTGTCACCTTCAAACGAAAGAAGTGTTTCAAACTGGACCTTATCGCCAGTATTTCCTGCGAGCTTCTCGACCTTAAGCACATCCCCTTCTTTCACGAGGTACTGCTTTCCGCCGGTTTTAATAACAGCAAACATAGAGTTGAATGGCAAAATTGTACCGGAACACCCCTATCGTGTCAATGGGATGAGAGAGAGGTCGTTGAGGGACCTAAAATCCGCTTTCTTGGCTAAATAACTGATAAAATACAGGCCAACAGAACCATTTGCATGGCGATACCCGTGGATAACGCGAGATCCCCTCTTTTGGCCGAAATCAGATTGTGGAAAAAGAAATGGAGGCGATGAAACCACTGAAGCCCCGGAATACGAAGAACCTCGTAGATCCCTACTAAGAAGTCCGGTAAGACCCCACCGACAATGCCTGCCGTGATGGCGGTACGATGGTCGATAAACTTGGTATTGAAGAGAAAGAGGACAAAAAAGAGGGCGACCAGGGCATCAATTAATACGTAAGCAACCGCCCGGCGAGCCTTCGCTCCTGAAATATAGCCTTTATACAAGCGAGAATCCCCATGAGGGATGATGTCCATGAGAAAGTGCGAGGCCACGCCTAGCGCAAAGGCGGCAATAGGATGACCCGGCATCTGCTCGGCAATCAAGGCACCAACTAACGCATGAGTAGTAACAAACATAACGAACAGGAATGATTGGGAGGATACTCTTTTTTGCAGATTCTGACAATCCAAAAAGGTTACCTCCTGAAGATAAGAATTGATTCCTCTCTCATTATAAAAGACAGCCTGCCGGCTGTCTTTTAGGATACTTAGAAAAATGTCTACAAGGAGAAGTCGACCACAAGATGTGCTCTGACATCGGCTGAGGCCGTATCGGACTTGCCTACGACTTGAACCGTATCACCGACGCGGACTTTACTCATGTCGGTTCCGAAGTAGTTGCGAGCGATGAGCTGAGCCTTGGTTGTATCCACTTGGTAGTTCTTCCCATCCGTTGCAGTAAGCGTGAATATGGAGGCACTGGAAGATGCTGAGACCGTTCCGTTCAAACGAACATCCATCGCTTTCACGACGAGCACAATTTTTGTCGCACTGACATTCGTATTTGTGCGATCCCAGACACCATCAACATGCACCATGGCGCCAACGGTAAGATCTGCAAGGGTCATCGGCTGACCATTCTTCATCATCTTTGTTGAAGAACTGACGTTTATGGTTTGATCACCACGATTCTTACTCGTAAGAACAAAACTGTTCGTAGACATCGATTTCACTGTTCCGGTGAAATTACCATTGCGAGCCTGAAGGGAAAGATCTTGAACGACCTTGGCTTTGACGACCGTTCCGGTCAGACTACCGGTGACAAAAAGCTGATCGTTGACCTGAATGTCTCCAAGAACCATCGTTCCACCAAAACGGCGGATGAACTTGGCCGCGCTCGCATCAATGCTGTAGGTAGATCCGTTCGTCGCAACTAAAGTGAGCATCGTACCATTGATAACGGTCACTTTTCCACCCAAGGCGACAGCAACATCCACGCGACGCTTGTGTCTTAGTGCCTCTTCCTGGCGACCGCGATTGCCATTATTTTCATGCTTTTCTTCTTTGGCGAAGGTTGCCGCTGGAGCAAGGACGGTCAAGGCAATAAGAGCGGTTATCGTTGTTTGTTTGAACATAGACGTAAGGGATTAAAGAGTAGGAAAAACCAACGGAAAGAACCTTACGATCTAATATACCTGCTCTGGAGAGGAATGTTACAACCCTGTGTCATAAAGGAAAAAGAACCCCTAAAAGGATTCTTTTTCGTGGTAGCGGGGGGCGGGATCGAACCGTGGAAGACCCTGTATACGTCAGAAAATGCAAAGATACAAAAGGATAGGAAAGATCAATGTTTATAGGGGTAAACGAAGGAGACTGATTGATCTATAGAAAACATCTGTTCTCCCAAACTAACTCATTAATGTCAGCCGGGCGTCAACCGATGAGAGGGCGACTAGATTTTCCAAGGTAGGAAGTCCTGTTTTTGTAGTACTGAAGCCGTGATAGATTATTCTCATTGATTAGAGACATGCTATCGAAATATTTGTTTCCCGAGAAAGAAGAAAAAGAGTGGATTGAATGTTGGGTGCGTTTATATGGGGAGAATGTTCGAGGAATGGCCGGAGATATACTCGTTCTTCTATCCCAGACAAAAGAAGCGCTATACGAGGGACTTGACATGATATTGAATACCGTGATTAGGAGCTGTATCCTGGTACTGCATAATCGCATTTTTCAAACTCCTCTCTCTTGTTTCGAGCCAAGGGAGGCAACTATGACCATCCATACCCCAAGATGGTCCATCGAAGGGGGCTACCCTGCCGAGCCGTAAGGTTCGTCGGGTGCTCGAACACTGCCGACGGCCTGTTTAAAAGACAGTACGTGGCAGGGTGGTTGCCTTCGGTGGTTTTGTTTTGTCCATCTGGTTACTGACTGGGTAGTTGTCCGGTGCCACCACTCGCTGGCTCAGCCAGCTCAGGCCAACAGCACCCTCCTATCTTCGATAGGTGTGGTTAACCGGAGTCAGCGATAAAACATATGGCAAAACGCCTCGTGTTCCGATGGTCGTTTATTCATCACATCACCAAAAAATTGGTACGTGCTAAAACACGTCCTTTCCCTCTGTGGGTGCATGATAACGGCAGTGTAACGCTTGCGTTCGGTCAAAAAGAAACAGCGCTACCTACTCAGGCAGCACTGTTTCCCACCGGTAGTCAATTGAAGTAGAAATACTTCATACCATTAGCACGCGTTCATACCGCGTGTTTTTGGTTTGTGCGCGATTTGAGACCGCAACACGCAGACAAAAACCAGGCTTATGGCCTAAATTTAGATCTGCGTGTGGCTGTTTCGATGAAACATGCAAAGAGACTGCAACTTAATAGAAAGGTCAGTATTCTGTCAAACTCGGATCCGAGATCTGCAACCTGAAGCAAGTATAGCATCGGATTCCCAAATCTTGAATATTAGGACCTGTGGATTTATCTGATCTCCATTCATTAACAGTTCAGCTTGCGTACGCATGAGCTGTTCGAGTCGTTTAACTGAGGATCCCGTCAGGCTCATATCACTTTTTAGTATTGCCAGCACAATAAGACGATGTCCAGGGTATCCCGGTACTCCCGATGAAGCTCTTCGTAATTTGTGTATGTCTTGCTTCTGAATTCTATTGATCCATCTTTATCCTGCCAACATAAGGCTACTGACTTTATCATTTCTCGTTTCATCATTAAATCTTCAATACGCCCGAGACGATGATGAGATATGCTCATAGGGAGGATATTATTTTTTTGCCTAGAGCGTTTTCAATCGCTCCCACTCGCTCCTCTAGCTCAGAAAGCTCCATAGCCTTCACGAGATGCCCGGAGAGGTAACCGATACCATTTGCTATCTTCGTATCGATTTGTCCCGTCCTGAGCTCGTTTATCGTCTCTGAGAGTAGATCGACTACATCTTGAACCTTGGAGAGCCGTGGCAGGGGTACTTCTAAGGCAACGGAGACACGTCTTAGGTGTATATTTCCTTTTCCGCCTCTGGCTTGAGCGTCTTTTTTGGATTGTTGGTCTACTGCTGGATTATGGAGATAGCAAAACTCACTACTCTGCATGGGAGAGGCTTGGCAAGGAGATTCATCAATTGTTAGAGATTTGCACGATGACATAGCTAAACCGATTCATAACTTATGTTATGGGTATAGCGTAGCGTGTTTTGATGCGTGCAACCAGAGGTTGCACGATGTCTTTCCAGAACACTTCAACAGTATTTTAGAATGAAAAATAAAAATCTCTTATCTAGATCTTATTCATTATTTCTTGAATATTACTCTTAATAGAATCTATTTCTCGGTTTCTATCTTCGTTATCCAGTAAGATTGCCAATCCAAATAAAATAACACCAAAGATATACTCATCGTAAGCAATCAATAAAATGAGTAGTAAGAAGGTAATGACCGTATAATGACGACGTAAAAAGCTGATTGTATACATATAAGTATGCTGAATGGTTACAAATGTTCTCTGACAGTATTAGACAATACTTGATTTTTCGAACATCCTACTCCTCCCAGTGTTAAGAGCATTATTCCAATGAGTAGTAGCCAACTGCTAATCTGTACTTGTTCCTCTTGGAACATTTTGAACTGAATTATATATATCTGTTAATGTATCCAGTTGCGTAACTTGTTTATCAAGCTTATTTTTAACCACTTGGTAATCGATATCCGTTTGATGTTGGGTGTCTTTCCAGTCATTATAGCGCTGTGTAGCTACTTCTAATTCGGGATCTTGAAATCTGCATTGCTCAGAAAACCAGTTAACCATTTTCAATGAGTTGGAGTCTGTTTTAATCAGGATTGCATCTAAATCTTCTAGGTTGCTGGCAAGAGCTTTTGCATATGCGGCTAATAAATCTTTTCTTGTCTCCTGATCATTTTTTTCATCTTCTATCTGATTTTTTTGTCTTTCAGTTATTGCTTGTTGTGTTTTTTTTAGACTAAGCTCGTTTTCTTTTTCATTGAGCTGTTCCTGCATTAAAGAGATATTTAAATCTTGCTTCTGTGTCGTTTTAAAAGCTAGAATCATACCTATTGTCGACACGGTAAAAAGGGCAAAGAAAATAATTGCCAATGCTTTGTGTGATGATATGGTCTTATATTCCATATTTTTTAATTAGACAGGAAACCGATGATCATAAGGAGTAAATAGATACCTCCCAGAATTGCAGCAATTATTTCTCCTATGTGATAATTGGAATCAATCGTTGCATCTTCACTGTGTTCGTTAATAAAATTAGTGGCTTGAACTACAGGTATAAGCGGCAGGAACGAAATAAAGCCAATTAGCAACCACGCGCCAGGCAATCTCCAGGTCAGACTTGTAGCAAAGTATGCTATAGCCAGAAAAGTTGGACTATATTGTTTAGAATATCCCATCGTCCTTGCGGTTTTAAGCACTCGATTGGCCAAGTCTGAGTAAAATAGAATTGAAAATATTGCTCGAGCGATGGGCTTGATTTTACTTTTCTCCTGCTGTCGGATAAGCATCCAGTTTTTGGCAAACCAATATAGCTGATAAAGTCCAAGCGTGCATACGAATAGAAGAATAAACTTAGTTTTGGGTACTGCGTAGTAAAAATGTACCGCTATTTTCTGCTCAGATGAGTGTAATAGAGAAGATTCTTCATTCCGCACGTTGACAGTTTCCGCGTCTTGTATTTTATGACCACATTTACTACAGAAAGAAGCGTCAATTGATTGTTTCGTACCACATTTTTCACAATACATATTCGGGATATCGAATAAATGGTTAGACCTTTTTATATTTCTTAGATTTTGCTTCAATTTCGCTCTGGAAACATTGTTTTCCGGAAGGACTCAGAGTTTTGATGTATTTATTTCCTCTCAAGTAGTATTTCTTGGTTTTGACATTTCCTACTACGATGCAGTTCAAAAGATCAGATTTTGTTTTAGGTAAACCTATAAAATACTTGGACTGAGTGTTGATCGTAACCGTACTTATTTCTTTACAAGAGAGAGTAGAGACATCCCAAATAAAACCAGTCAAACAAGGAGCAGGAGTCACTGTAGTTGAGGTAGCGGCTGAAGGGGCGAGTGGAGTTACAGGGATTGGACTTCCGATCGTAGAGCTAGAAGGCTCCACGGTGGGTGTGGGTTGGTTGGGTGTAATTATGGGTAGGGTATTAGTCGACTGATTGTTCAGGCCAACCGAAGGACTTGTAGGGAGTGGAGCATTCAAAATACACATGCCCCCAAATGAGTAAAATCCTGTATTGCAAGCGCACAAACCCGAATCTTGAAGAGCCGTAGAATTATTTGGACAGCTATAAATGTTCTCTACGATCCGTAATCTCCAAAGTCTCGCTATACGCATCAAGCTATTCTTCGTTACCTCAGCCTTGCTTCTAAGTCCTTGAATGTTTTCACGAACCCGATTTTTCTCAGAATCACACTGATTCTGAACACCTTGTAGATAGTTGTCCCCTGTAGGACTCCCCGTTAGTCGAGCGCCTGCTATGGCGATCTCTGCTCGACTCCTAGCTGCTCGACAATTTTCCTCAACTCTATTCATTTGATCTGATTCGATAGAGTTTATGCGAGCAATAGTTTCGTTATGGTCTCGTTCGATGCTTTGTACTTCATCCTCAATAACCTTATAAAGGCTGTCACAGCTCCTCCTCGTGTGGCAAAAGAAAAGCTTATTTGGGTTATTGGTACATTCTAGTATTGAACCGAATCGAACATCACTTTCAAACCCGTCATTGCATATCGCCGCACCAAAAATATTTGGTCCAGCAGAGCAGTCTACTCCTCCGTGCCAAGAACAAGCACCATTACCCGCTGCCAGAACTGGAGGAGCACTTAAAATACCTCCGAGGAGTATTAGCGCCGATATAATGATTATTTTCATATACTCGTGAGTATTTAAATACTTTTATACTGGGAGCGGACGCACGAAACCCGCCGCCAGCGGAAACTCTTTCGAGTCGCCCGTAAACCTTTCGGAGTACGACCTTACTAGGATGCTGAACGACGGGATCAGTACCTAGTAAGGTTTGGGATGCCATGCCTCATGGCATTAGCCGTGAAGTTTAGGCGAATTTAATTTTTCGAACATTGAAAATATGTCACAAAAGAGCTAAAAAGGCAACACGAGATCGCTCTTGATCAATAGAGATAGTTTCTCTAAAATGAGCTTCATATGGGAGTCCTTGAACCATCTAAAAAGCGCTACCTAACTGGAAATATTGAGTGGCCTTCCGAAGATTTTGGCGATGAGGAGTTTAAAATAAGGATAAGCGGTCTACATATGAGGTTTAATGAAGAGAGTGATAAAGAAATACGTTCAGGATTTTCATATCAGAGCTGGCCAAGTTCTTCTGATGGACTCAACCATGATGAGCGTGAGACGAGGCGTTATGAAGCTGAAAGCGAAATGATCCGTAGGTACAATTATGAGATTCAAAAACTTGTTTCAGACTATAAAGTAAGAATGTTGAGTAATGAATCCTCAGTGCGATTTGATCCTAGGAAAAGCCTATTGATTTATGGTAAAAAAGAGTGCCCTATCCAGCCGAATTCAAACCAGTTTGACGTATGTAAGTTTTTCTTTGAGAAATGGCCTTCGGGTGAGCTAGTCAATGATGATGACGTTTATAAAGGGATCGGAGAGAATCCGAAAGAGAATGATTCCGGACCCGTCCGTACTGCAGCATTAGAAGTTAATAAAAAAACGAGGATAGACTTTGGCTTCCCAGTCTTTCGTACTCCAAAAGGACAAATTGGGGTCAATCAAGAGACCCTAATAAAACCCTAACGACATTAAAGATTAGCTAAGAATACTCAAGAAATGACCCGATCAGCACCGCTGGTCGTTTTTAGTATTCTTTTAACGTGCACAAACGAAAAACCCGTGGTTCGCGGCCACGGATCTAATTCATACAACATGCAAATAGATGATCACACGATTTCAGATCAGCCGCAAATCAAGATCAACCTGAATGGATTCATCAAAGCCCCTAAAGCACTCGTCTTCGATTCGATTCTCTCTGCAACTGATAAGCTCGTCTATCTGGCTATCCGTTCTCATAAAAATGAGAAATCACGCAATAGGGTCTTCCCGTCCATTGGTAGGCTGTGCAAATTAACGCACTGCTCCAAGTCAACAATTACAAGATCAGTCAAACGACTAAAGGAAGCTGGACATATTAATTATGTTTCCGGAAGAAGAGGGCGTAGCAATGAATACACATTCACCAGTCCAATAGGTTCGCTCATGAATACAGATGGTATCAGCCATGCTCAGCACATAGGTTCATCCACGACTCCCCAATCAGAGTCAGTGAAAAAGAGTAATGAAGGTGCTCCGCCATATTCAAAGCTCTTTCACGGAGGGGACCGAGTCTTCCTTGAAGTGGATGAGTCAATCACTATTTTAAGTTCCATCTCCGGAGAACGTCTCAGCTATCCGGGCGGTGATGACGCGAGTTTCCGCTTCGGTCATCTCCGTGGAGTTGAGGCACTTAATGCCGCTCGGGCCCAATCCAAGCAACGGAATGCTCCTCGTTCTTAATGCAATTACCAAATTATCAATTCTTCACTCTTCCACTCTCTTATGACAAACGCTAACATGAATACATCCTCTTCATCGGTGGACGCTCCTCGACAATTGAAGAATATGACAGAAACAGCAGATATCAAGCTGGATGCTGATTTAGATTTCTTGAACCTCAAAGAGGTTGCCACGATTCTTCGTGTCGCACCTATTAGCGTCTACAGGCTTATTGCGAAGCAAGCGATCCCCGTATACCGAGCTTGTCGCAAGGTTCTCTTCAAAAAGAAAGATGTTCTCGCCTACCTTGAAGCGCATCGTAAAGAACCCCACGACTATGGCCGTCCGAAAGGTTAAGGGGTCTTGGTGGGTAGATTTTCAAACCCACCTCACCCGATACCGCTATAGAAGTCCTGAGAACACCCGTGAGGGTGCTCTCGCTTATGAGGCGGTCCTTCGACAGCAATTAGCCCGTGGAGAGCCCCTCAAGGCCAAACAAATGACTCTTCAAGAGTTCTCAATCGATTGGTATAAGACATACGTCATTCCGAATAATAAACCATCTGAACAACGGAATAAAAGAGTCGCTCTCAATAATCATCTTCTCCCCCATCTTGGCAAAATGCCATTGGCAAATATCGGCATTGCGGACATCGAGAGATTTAAACAGGCTAAAGTTCAAGCTGGCATACGAGCAAAGACCATCAATAATTGGCTTTCTATTCTCTCTCGTTGCCTAGAGTCGGCCATAGAATGGGAGCTCATAGATCATAAGCCGAGAATCAAGCTCCTCAAGGTTCAGCCTCAATCTTTCGACTTCCTTTCTCTCGAAGAATCGACACGCCTGATAAATTCATGTGAAGAATCAATGTGGAAGCAGATGATCGTCGTCGCGCTCCGTACGGGGATGCGTCTAGGCGAGCTATTCGGGCTTGAATGGAGCGCGGTCGACTTTGAAAGAAAAATGATCACGATCCGCCAATCAATCGTTCGTGGACATATAGGATCACCAAAGAGTAATAAGATTCGCTATCTCCCACTCACGGAGGAGGTCTGCAAAACGTTATACGAAAGTCGAAAGCCGAGCGGCTTCGTCTTCCATCGCGCTGACGGAACCCCCTTAACCCATCATATTGCCGAACGAGCCCTTCACAGAGCCACATTGAAAGCGGGACTACGCCATATTGGTTGGCATACCCTTCGTCATACGTTCGCATCCGACCTTGTATCGGAAGGTGTACCCATGCGGGCCATCCAAGAACTCCTAGGACACTCCACAATCACCATGACCATGCGATATGCCCATCTTGCGCCATCCTCATTACGAGATGCGACAGACATACTGGAACGACGAGCAGAAAGCGGTCAAAAAGAAACAAAATGTCAGCCCGCCGTCAACCTGGAAAATCTCTTCGAACGTGTCACGGTTCAATAATCTCAAAATATGTGTACATTCCTTCGTAAAAACGAAAAAACGCCACCTCTTGGCAACGTTTTTCCATGGTAGCGGGGGGCGGGATCGAACCGCCGACCTCGGGCTTATGAGTCCCACGCTCTAACCAGCTGAGCTACCCCGCCTCTCAATTACGTCATATTCTAAGCCACACGATATTAGCAATTCTCCGCCACCACGGCAAGTATATGTTTAGCGACTTCATCCCACGAAAACAGAATGGCTCGTGCACGACCAGCCTCTGATTGCTGGTTCCACAGTGTTCGGTCGTCAAGCAGCCTAACGATACTTTCGACCCACGTCTGACGATCTATTGGATCGAGAAGCACCCCCGTATCCCCCACCACCTCTGGATGCGCCCCGCGACGACTGGCTATGACTGGCGTGCCGTGTGCCATCGCTTCCAACGCTACTCGTCCAAAACCTTCGTGTAACGAGGGCTCAAGCGCTAGGCGCGACTCTCCTAGCAACGTGTCTCGTTCATCGTCCGTGAGGTTCGTTCGACGTTCAACATTCAAGCTCGTTTCAATCGCCACGTTCCCCCACCCTGTTTGACCTGCCACGATCAGACGAACAGGGCGACCAAGCGCAAGGCACACGTCTGGCCACAATTCCAGAATAAACGAGATATTTTTCCGCGGTTCAACCGTACCCAAGATCAATACTTGATCAAGACGTTCATCCCACGAAAAGCTGGTCGCTGGAATAGCGACTCCTTCGCTCGTGACTGTCACTCGTTCAAGAGTAGGCAGGTGTGCTTGCAAAGCGCGTTTAGTATCCTCACTCACGCAAAATACGTGTCGCGCTCGCCGCAGACCGTATAAAAACTTATGCGTGGTGTACTGACGACGTAACCACGATTCTGGAAACCACTCTGGATGCTCGAAAATAGCCAGATCGTGCACCCATGGAAAC
>CAYHTN010000024.1:7228-18853 GCA_964359565.1 uncultured Gammaproteobacteria bacterium | reverse complement strand
AGATGATGGACCATCCCGCCCATCGTCCCCATGGGCTCCTGCTCCTCCCATAAATCAAGCGCGATTGGGATTTCTTTCTGTACTTCCTCTTTCCATCGGGCAAATGCGGCCTTCCATTTTGGAGAAATAGTGACGACCACACGTTCGACACCGAAACGCTGAAACCAGCGTAATTGCCATGACAAAATTGATCGTCCCTGAACCGGGATAAGGGGCTTGGGAATTTCATAGGTCACCGGACGCAAACGCGTCCCCTCTCCTCCCGCATGAATGAGCGCCTGACGGATCATACCTTTATAAAACCGTTTTGGTGTAACGCAAAATATCGTTCCACTGCGCTTCGGTTACTGGATGTACCGACAAACGCGTATGTGTGACCAAGGGCATTACGTTTAAAACGGGTGTATTACGAATCTCCTCAAGTCCGATATGGCGCACGCATTCTTTCATGGCTCGAACTTTTACCGATACCCAGTCCCCGCTCTCAGCCGTTGGATCTGGGTAGGCTCCGCTCATAATCTCCGCCACGCCAACGATCTCTTTATCCTCTTGGCTATGATAGATAAATGCGCGATCCCCCGCCTTCATAAGACGGAGATTATTACGTGCCTGAAAATTTCGGACCCCATTCCAGTCCGTCTCCTGATCTCGAACTAAATGATCCCAAGAATAAGATTCTGGATCGCTTTTTAAAAGCCAATATGCCATAGGCATCCACGGTAACATGCCTTTTTTCCGCTGTCATGCCCCTCCCAAAGGACCTTGTCCCCCTCAAACGAGGGGGACTACAGGGGGAGGAAAGAGGATTGACGAAAACATTATTCCGCGATTTTCTTTACCCAAGGCTCAACCAAAGCAAGGACTTCTTCCATGCCTTTTATCCACTGAACTCGCTGTTCTTTTCGAAACCACGTCATCTGACGCCGCGCGTATTGCCAGGTATAAATACGAATCTTCTGAATCATCTGCTCCTCGGAATATTCTCCGCGAAGAAACGCTCCAATCTCGCGATATCCAAGAGAGGTCATCGCTGGTGCACCCCAGGGTATTCCCTGCGTGTGAAGCGCGCGCACCTCTTCGACCCATCCTTCTTCAAGCATGCGATCAATACTTTGATTGATACGTGCACGAAGTTCTTCCGGGCTTCGCTCAATTCCAATAAATAACGGATCGATAACGGCCGCATGTTTTTTCCGTAATTCACGAAACGATTCTCCCGTCACTCGCGCGACTTCGATCGCACGCATCACCCGTCGCGGGTTTTTGAGATCAACTGTCTCTGCGCTCATCGGATCGATCTCTTGTAATTCTTTGACCAAGTCATCCAACGCCATGCTCGCCATCCGCTCTCTCAGTTCCGGCTGTGGCGCAACCGCGGGCATATCATAATTATCGATCAATGACTGCACGTATAACCCGGTGCCGCCAACCACGATAGGGAGATGTCCTCGTGCAATGATTTGATGAATACAATGCATGGCCTGTTCTTTCCATTCAGCCGCCGTCGATACTTGATCAGGAGAAAGATGATCGATGAGATAGTGATCAACACCTTCAATGACATACGTCTGTCGCCCTTCTTTTTCAACCCATTCTCCCTTCGGCTTCCCGGTGCCAATATCAAAACTCCGATAGATCTGCCGGGCATCAGCATTAATAATTTCACCTTGAAACTGTTTGGCAAGTTTTAAACTTAAAGAGGTCTTTCCTGAAGATGTAGGGCCAACCACACAGAGAACTTTGGGTAATAGTTGCATAATCACAGTTGCTCTCCAGAAACGATCGTCTCCCCTTCTAACGTCCATGTACGAGCCTCTTTCACTTGCATATTTACTATTTTCCCAATCAACGTTTCATCTTTAGAGGCGATCCGACAAAGCTTCATTTCATGGCTATTTCCACTTACAAACCCACCTTCGACACGGTCAATGAGAACGGAAACTGTCTTCCCAAGAAATGCTTGATTTTTGCGTAATGCGATCTCTTCCATCACTGTTTGCAACTCACGCCAGTGCAATCCTTTTTGATCTTTCGAGACATCATCTTTGAAAAGCTTGATTCCAAGCGTACCGGAACGAGGGGAGTATTGAGCGTTATATGAAATATCAAAATCCACTTCACGGTAAAGCGAGATCGTATCTTGAAATTGGTCCGGAGTCTCGCCTGAAAAACCAACGATGATATCGGATCCTAACGCGATGTCTGGACGCACTGTTTTAACCTTACGAATAACTTCCAAAAACTGTTCCCGGGTATATTTTCGATTCATCCGTCGTAATACTTCATTATTACCCGATTGCACGGGCAAATGAAGATAGTTGACTTGCTTTGGTAACGTTAACGCGTGAATCACTTCGTCTGTCATCGAAAGCGGATGGGCGGCTGTCCAATGAAGACGCTTTAACCCTTCAAGCTGATTCACTTCCCAGAGCAACGCCGCGTAGTGATCTTTATAGGGATTTTCTTTTGCAAATGATTCTGGATCCGTGGCCTTAAAAGAATTGACGGTTTGACCAAGAAGAGTGATCTCGATGATTCCGTGCGCAACAAGCTCGCGACACTCTCGGAGAATATCTTTCACCGGACGATTCCGCTCTAACCCACGCGCGTATGGAACAACGCAATAGGTGCAAAATTTATTACAGCCGGTTTGAATCGTCACAAACGCCTGAACCGAGGGAGCTCGCAGTGGGTTTATTTTAAGATAATCTTCGGTGATCGAAGCGGAGTTCACTAAATCCGGACGAAGTTCGGCAATCCAACGCGGGAGATGGACCATGTCCGGGGTCGGAAAGTAGAGGTCGGTCGCGGGAAGACGCTTTTTAAATTCCATCGTTTTGTCTCGCCCCGGCATACAACCTGTAACCGCGACGATCATATTTGGCTTGGTCTTTTTGTATTCAAGGTATTTTTCTTGAGAGCCGTAGACCCGATCTTCAGCCGACTGACGCACACTACACGTGTTCACCAAAATCACATCTGCGGTGGATTCATCCTCAGTCGTCACAAACCCCAAAGACGACAGTAAACGTGCAATGCGCTCGCTATCATTTTTGTTCATCTGACAACCGTAGGTTGTAATATGGAATGTAGGCGCAAGCGTCGTCATAACGAGCCAAAACCTAGCATAGAAAGGCGCGTGGGACAACCTTCAGGTCTGATCGCGATTTCCATTTCCAAAGCAGATTCCCCGTAGGGGCGTGTGGCACGCGCCCTCCCTTTAAGACGCAATTTCGCCTTCAATCTCCATCAAACGATTGTATTTTTCAACACGCTCTGAGCGTGAGAGTGAACCAGTTTTTATATATTCCGAGCCACACGCCACCGCAAGATCCGCAATCGTCGTATCCGACGTCTCTCCAGAACGGTGAGAAATCGAGGTTGCAAATCCAGCTTCATGCGCCATCTTAATTGCATCAGCGGTTTCCGTGAGCGTACCAATCTGATTCACTTTGATCAGAATCGCATTCGCCGCGTGCTCCTCGATCCCGCGAGCTAAACGTTCAGGATTCGTCACAAAGAAGTCATCTCCAACTAACCACAGTTTCTCCGATAGACGTGGCAATGCCTTCCTCCACGAGGCCCAATCGTCTTCCGCAAACCCATCTTCGATGGACTCGAGTGGATACCGTTCTTGCCAACCAAGATAACGCTCGAGCAATTCATCCGGAGTATAATCGCGACCTTCCGCTTTGAACTGGTAGACCTTGCGTTTCTTATCGTAGAATTCTGAACTCGCAACATCAACCGCGAGCGTCATATCTTTGCCTGGTTTATATCCAGCACTCCGAATCGCTTGCAGGAGCAGTTCAAACGCATCTTCCACCGTGGTCAGACTTGGGGCGAATCCTCCTTCATCGCCAACCGTTGTCACAAATCCACGTTCTTTGAGCAGTTTAGCGAGTACCTGAAATGTTTCTGCGCCCGCACGGATCCGCTCACTCATCGTTTTTTGCTTGGGAACGATCATACACTCTTGAACGTCCATCACCCATCCAGCATGTGCGCCTCCATTCAATACATTCATGGTCGCGATTGGGAGAGCGGCTTTGTGTGGAAATTTAAAAGTGTGTCGGAGTGATTTCCAAAGAGGCTCACGACGATAAATCGCTGTCGCCTGAGCACAGGCGAGCGAAACAGCCAGGAGCGCATTCGCACCGAGACGAGACTTATGCTCACTTCCATCAAGTTCCATCATTACATGATCGATATCGGTTTGCCGTGCGGCATCAATGCCACGTAATATCGGGGCAATCTCTTTTTGAATGTTTGCAACCGCTTTCAAAACACCTTTCCCGCCATAGCGTTTACCGCCATCACGTAACTCCAAGGCTTCGTGCGAACCGGTCGAAGCACCGGATGGAACTTTCGCCTCGGCGGTTGCTCCCGATCTCAAGACGACCCGGCAAGCCACCGTGGGATTCCCACGAGAATCCAAGACTTCGCGTGCATAAACCTCCTTTATTTTTCCTCCTCCAAAAAGCATAAAAAGGGCGAGTGAAGAGAATAGACTTAACGTATTTCGAACGTCACCGAGAGATGAGACGTGAGATCAGAAGAGCCGACCTGAATATCAGGTGCGGGCGCCTGGTTTTTTGCCGCGTCCGCTTCACGAGCGTAAGCGTACATCGGCATGGATGGCGAACCATTCCCTGTCGATTCTGAAAAAGAGACGACGCGAACAATATTAACGTCTAATGCTTTGGCGAGATCATTCGCTTTTTTACGTGCATCTTCGATCGCCTTTCGACGGGCTTCTTGCTGTAACGCCGATGGGTCATCAAATGTGAACGTAAGCGCATTCACATGATTCGCACCGAGTTGAGCAGCTTGTGTGATCAGAGATCCGACTTTGCTTAAATCACGAATCTTAACGACGAGCTGTTGAGACACTTGATAGCCCGTAATACGTTGACTATTATTACTATAATCGTACTTTGGTGAAATAAAGTATTGTTGCGTTTGTAGATCTTTTTCAGCTACGCCCGCAGTTTTTAAGGCGGTCGTGAGCGCATTCATCTTTTGTGTATTTTGCGTCTGCACCTGCCCCAGATCGACTTCCTCTGACGTCACCCCCATGACCACTTGTGCAATATCTGGTTTGGCGTTGATTTTTCCCTCGCCTTCGATCGTAATTGTGTCACGCACGTTATCCGGTTTACCAATAATACGATATTCAGCGATGGCATTTCGCGTGTTCGCAAGCATCCAGAGCGAAAGTGAGATAAGAGCGAGACCAGCAAGCCCTGTGAGAAAAGGCGATTCTTTTAGAGAAGTCGGTGTGGACATAAAGAAAAGCAAAAGATGTTATTGTCATTTTAGCATGAGAGGCTTTAATCCGGGTAACTGACCATTCGTACTCACGAACTCAAGCAACGCTCCACCACCCGTGGAAACGTGATCAAACCAAGGCAGGGCGTGCGTATCAAGGATGATCGGAATCGTATCCCCTCCTCCCGCGACACCGAAGGCACGACCTTTGGCATGAAGGCCGATCGCGCGTGCAAGAAAACGGGAACCCTCTCCGGAGATTCGTTCTTCGATCACGCCAACGGGACCATTCCATAGAATGGTTTGCGCATGACGAATTTTCTGACCCCAAGCAACACATGTTTTAGGACCAATATCGACCACCATTTCATCCGCCCCGATCGCATCGAGCGCTCGAGGCTGTACCCGCATCTGCGGACCCATACGTTTTGTGACCATGACATCAAGAGGAAGAACCAGATTTGAGCTCCTTACCAATTGTTTTACCAACGGAAATGCACTGCGATCAACCAATGATCCACCGACCTCTCCCCCCTGAGCCGCAACGATGGTCGTTGCCATCGCCCCACCGACACACACCTCATCATAACGCGCTAAAAGCGATTGAAGAATCGGGATCTTCGTTGACAGCTTCGCTCCCCCAACAATCGCGAGCGTGGGCTTCTTTGGCTTTTGGATCAATTGTGACAAAGCCGCCACCTCTGCCTGAAGCGAGAACCCTGCATAAGCAGGAAGATACTGTGTGATACCAATCACCGACGCATGCGCACGATGAGATGAAGCGAAGGCGTCATTGACGAAGACTTGCGCCAAAGACGCATACGCCTTTGCGAGTGTGGTTCCGTTCTTTTCTTCACCCGGTTCAAAACGCACATTCTCAAGGAGATGAACACTTCCGTGTGGCGCATGATTCAGATCCATAAGTATCTTTTTTCGTTCCGCCAAACGCCCGACAGAGCCTGCATGAAAAGCGAGATCGATCTTATACGCACGTTTTACAAGCTTCACTAAATGCTCGGTTGAATAGCGAAGTTCATACCCATCTGGACGACCAAGATGTGTGAGCAGAATAACGATGGCTTTCTTTTTTTGAAGCCAGGCAATCGTTTCAAGGGAACGCTCAATTTTGAGCGATGCTTCTGGCTCAATCCCATCTTCGAAGGGGACGTTCCAATCAACACGAACCAGCACACGCATTCCTGCAAGCGACGGGGCGCTCGTGAGCGAACGAAGCTTCATAGGCATTGAGTATAGCATACAGAAAACACGACAAGAGGTGCGAGTAACTACTATATTATAAATCTACAATCACAATTTGTGGACGTGCGAATAAACGTACGCGTGCCAATGACTCACCGATACCCTGAGAAATAAGAAGTCGCATCCCCCGCCAGGTTTTCAAGCCACGATCCAACCAGGCAGGAGTTGATTGCGGCAGTTTCGTGAGCGAACCATACCCCGGTAACCGCACTTGTCCTCCATGCGTATGTCCAAGAAAGACCAAATCCACCAAGTCATCAGGAAGATCCAACAAAATATCAGATTCATGCGTCAGGAGAATGAGTGGTGATGCGCTCTGCGCAAGCGGAAGTTGCCGGCGTGGAGTGCCGAACCAAGCATCATCGATACCGGTAAGTGCGAAGGCACGCGCTCCCTCGCCAATGACATGCGTTTTTCCGGTGAGATCTCTCGCTCCAAAAGATTCGAGAGTGTCTCGAATCAATATTGGGTCATCCCAATAATCGTGGTTTCCTAAAATAAAATGCACTCCATATTTGGGGCTGAGTGAACGAATTTCTGCCAGATCATGAATAAAAGTCCCCAGGCATTCGACATAGTCGCCACCAAGCAGCACAAGATCCGGGCGCAATGTTTGCACTCGCGTAAAGAGAGCATCATAAAAAGGTTTCTTTTTCGCCTCACCGGCATGAAAATCGGACAAGAAGATGATACGCACTGATCGTTCCACGCCATCTTTTAACACGAGCTTGTGAGTGACGACCTGAAACCAGTAAGGTTCGATAAATCCGGCGTAGGATGCAAGCAAGATGCCCGCAAGACCTACAAAACCCAGAAGCTTCCATCCCTGCCACCAGGCAAGTAAGAGAAAGAAAACGCAAACGGCGACGCCTAACCAAAAAACGACTTCTAACATTTGCCGAAGCAGTCCCCCAACGGACCAATCCAATCGAAGCGGCGTGGCCATCAGGCCATTGCAACAGAGTCCTCTTACTTCTTCAAGTTTTTGCCAACTTCGAGTGCCATCTCAACCAACCGGTTCGCGTATCCCCATTCGTTGTCATACCAGACCACAATCTTCGCAAAGTCACCAGCGATAACTCGTGTGAGCGACAGGTCCACAATCGAAGAAGCCGGATTCCCAATAAAGTCAGACGAAACAAGCGGTTCTTCGGTTACCTCAAGAATCCCCTTCCAACGTGCACTCTTGGCCGCTTTCTTAAAGATCGCATTAATCTCTTCTACCGTTGTTTTTTTCTTTAATAACACCGTGATATCGGATAAAGAGACGACGGGGGTTGGCACGCGAACAGAAAGTCCGTCAAATAATCCTTTTAATCCTGGCAGGACCTGTGTGGTCGCAATCGCTGCTCCTGTTGTCGTCGGCACAATATTTTCTGCAGCTGCGCGTGCCTCACGTAAATCTTTCGCAGGACTATCTTGAAGCACCTGAGAAGCGGTGTATGAATGTACGGTCGTCATCATCGCGCGCGTAACCCCAAACGTCTCTTCTAAAATCGCCATGGGTGGCGCAATACAGTTGGTCGTACAACTGGCGTTATTGATAATCTCATCTTTCTTTCCTGCCCCTTTATGATTCACACCAAGTACATGGGTTGGGACTCCTTCTCCTTTTGCCGGCGCCGAAATAATGACACGTTTCGCTCCCGCCTTCAGATGCGCGGATGCGCCTTCATAGTTCGTAAATCTCCCGGTACATTCAAGGACAACGTCAATCTTTAATTCCTTCCAAGGCAAGACCGCTGGATCTTTTTCTGCCGTGACACGAATAGATTGTTCATTGACGATCAGTTCTTTTTCTCGAGCCATCACCTCCCCGTCAAAAGGCCCATACACGGTATCGTGACGCAATAGATGCGCGAGCGTTTTCGTATCCGTTAAATCATTGATAGCAACGACTTCAAGATCTGCGTGCGCAAGAGCCGCTTTGAGCGCATGACGGCCGATCCGGCCAAATCCATTAATAGCAATGCGAGTCATAGATGCGCTCATGATAGCATGAGAGGATAAACTTCTCACCCGTATCCTGGCTGATGCAGCAGACAAGGGTCTCGCAAAGAAACATCTTTTCTATTAAAGTAATGCGCATGACTTCAGAACGTAAACCGCTCAAAAAAGGATGGGTCTGGTATTTCTTTTGGATTGGATTCGCATTTTTCTTTACGACCACCATCGTTTGTTTAGGCCTATTGACCTACGATCAGTTCTTCGCACGTCCTCACATAAAGGGGAAATTAACAATTACCTCTCTTCTATCTGGCGATGTCTTAGAATGGCGGCCTGATACGTGCACCTATGGATCAGGAGGTATTGGTTTATCTTCCAAACAACATAGTGACAGCCTTTCTGTAAGCTTCAATGTAGAAAAAGGTGGACCAATATACATGCCCATAAGCGCATCTTGGAGCACATTACGCCCTCTGAATTGCTCTCGACTAACCGGGATCATTAATGCCAAACCACATGCTCGACCAGGCAGATCCTCTCTTCTCTCTGATTATTGGACCGGTGGCGTTGATCTCGTCTGTCAGGATCCAGAAAGGCAACTTCAGATCGTTGGAAACGTAGGATTTAGCTATTGCGGGCTCACGCGAAATTACAAAGAGTACATTACCCCTTTCCTTCTTCTCATCCCGATCGGACTCTATCTTCTCTGGCGTAAGCTACGCCCTCCCCCATCTCAGATTTGGTAATCATAGAAAAAACTCCTCACGTTTTTGTAAGGAGTTTTTTCGTTCCAATGGCTACGTTTAGCAGGTCTGACCTGTTGGAGCCGCCATCTGCATCCGCAACATGCGGGTTGGCGCGATCTTTTCACCGATCTTTGCAATCTTCTCATTGAGTAATTGCTCGATGGTTTGATCTTCGTTCTTGATGAAGGATTGCTTCGTGAGACAGACATCGGAGTACCACTTGTTGAGTTTTCCTTCAATAATCTTTTGTTTGATTTCTTCTGGCTTCTTGTCTTCTGCAAGTTCCGCCAAGAATTCTTGGCGCTTTTGCTCC
The DNA here is from genome assembly GCA_964359565.1 of uncultured Gammaproteobacteria bacterium. Classification (GTDB taxonomy): domain Bacteria; phylum Patescibacteriota; class Patescibacteriia; order 2-12-FULL-60-25; family 2-12-FULL-60-25; genus JAGOTP01. The sequence continues at coordinate 9,316 of CAYHTN010000024.1, read as the reverse complement.
ACGATGTCGGCAGGGATCGCTTCGGGACTCACGTATTGTGGATCCATGGCCGCAACCTGAAGGGCAAGATCTTGAGCCAAAGCACGGAATTCTTCATTACGGGCAACGAAGTCTGTTTCGCACGAAAGCTCGATCAACGCCGCAAGCTTACCGTTGTGGTGAATATAAGTCGCAATCAAACCTTCTGTTGCTTGACGTTCGGCGGACTTTTTCGCTGCCTTAATCGCCCCTTTCTTTTTTAATACTTCAATCGCTTGTTCGGTATTTCCACCCGCTTCTTCAAGCGCATTTTTACAATCTACGATGCCCGCACCCGTACGGTTGCGGAGATCATAGACGAGCTTTGCATCAACAGCCATAGAGATAAAGGTTCAAAGAATTAAGACGAGCGTCTTTTTATTTGATCGGTTTCACGAGAGCACCACCTAAACGTGCACGCGCGTCTTCCCATTCATCACGACCCTCGTTAATGGCTTTAGCCATAAGCGTCGTCATGAGCTCAATCGTCTTTGCCGCATCATCGTTACACGGAATGGCGTAATCAATGAGCGATGGATCGGTGTTGCTATCACACAAGGCGATCACTTTGAGACCGCGACGAAGGGCTTCTTGCAACGCCGTTTTATCTTTGCGGATGTCGAGAATAAAGACCGCGTCTGGCACGCGCACCATGTCTTGGACGCCACCGAACTTCACATCAAGAAGTTTGATCTCTTCACTAAACTTCAACTGCTCGAACTTGGTGTATTTTGCGTACTCACCTTTTTCCTGACGTCGCTTCATGTCCTTAAACTTACGAATCTGCTGAGACACGCTGGCGTAGTTCGTGATCGTACCACCAAGCCAGCGGTTACTTACGTAAGGCATAGTGCAAGACTTGGCAGAAGCTTCGACAAAAGGAATCGCTTGCTTCTTGGTACCGACAAACAAGATTGTGCCGCCACGAAGAGCCGTTTTCTTGGCAAATGAAAGGGCGGTCTCGAGATGTTTTTGCGTCTCTTCGAGGTTAATAATATGAATTCCATTGCGGCTGCCGAAGAGATATTTCTTCATGCGTGGGTGCCACTTAGAAGCTTGGTGTCCAAAGTGAGCGCCGGCCTGCAACAGGTCAACGATCTGAGGGATCTGAGGCATAGAGTTCTCCTTTTCATCTCAGCACGTCGGACCGTCGAGCGATCTGGAACCCAGATCGAGGAGCAACAGTCAGATTGTAGGACGCGTGAGAAGATTCGATAAAGATTAATTAGCAGCAGGATCATACGTAATCTTGGCCATTTTGGCAAGAGTGAACACAAGAACCCAGGCACTGCTTTATTCGTCATTCCCGCGCAGGCGGGAATCCATCCGAATACCCCTAGATCAGTCCCGTGTCTGATCTGGGATCAGACACGGGACTGATCCGATAAAAAAAGAGGCCTCCGATCATCGCGTGTGTTCACGATGAGGAGGTGGAGAAGTTATCGGATCTCGGGGGCCTCGACCCCGACATTGAAGAAGAGGAGGTCACCCTGCGTATCGGTCTCGCCTGCGAAGCCGGTGTAGATCGGCTCGCTGTACGGGCGACCGTTCGAGGTCGACCGGATGCATGGGGCCGATCCATGCACCGGATAGCAGATCGCGCCCGACATTCCGGCGACCCGATTCCTGAGGAGGCGGTTGCCGCCCGCGTCCCGGAAGACGAGGTGGGTGCCGGTGGGCATGGGCGACCCGCAGACGCCCATAAGCAAAGCGATATCTACAGCGCACCGGAAGCCCCCCGTGATACGAGTGAGGCCACCGACGCAGGGGTTAGTTCGGAAGCTGCTCACCGCCGGCCCGGAAGAGCCCCTGAGCCGGATCTCGACCCAGGCCATGGCGGCACCGATCTCCCCAGTGTATTCCTGGACCAGCGTGGGGTATCCACTGGGGCAGTCTGTCGCACAGATGAAGCAGTTCTCCATGCCGTTGCAGGCCATGTCCCCGCAACGGGGCGCGCAGGGCCCACAATCAGTAGAGCAGGTCGTGCACGACTCGGTTCCGTTGCACATGCCGTCGCCGCAGCGCGGGGGGCAGGCCATGCAATCAGCCGAGCAGTTCATGCACGTCTCG
>CAYHTN010000024.1:0-7218 GCA_964359565.1 uncultured Gammaproteobacteria bacterium | reverse complement strand
CGAAGACGTCAGCCGGAGGGACGTCCGCCGACACATCCACGACGTCGGGGCCGGTGTCGGTCGGTGAGGGCGCGTCGGTGTCGGGGCCGCGGTCGACGGGGGGCACGTCCGTGACGTCGGGGCCCGCGTCCATGATGACGTCCGCACTACGGTCCGTCGGCGGGGGGACATCTGTGTCGGGACCACGGTCGGTCCCAGCGTCCATGGGCGGGCAAAGCCCGCAGTCGACGGCGCAGGTCATGCACGTCTCGAGGAGCGCGCAGATCATGTCCCCGCAGCGCGGTCCCGGCGCATCCGGGGCGTCCGTACCATCGGGAGCATCGCCCGCATCCGCGACGTCTGCCGGGGGCACATCCGTCGCGTCGCCCGAAGGCAGCGCGTCGGAAGCGTCCACGGCGTCGATCGGCGGAATGACGGCGTCCGTGTCACCACCATCGGCTCCGTCGAGCGGGGCATCGCTGGGGTTGATGGTGTCCGTCGCGACGTCGAGCGGGGCATCGGATCCATCAGGGTTGGAAGCCCGGTCCTCGCCGCCGTTGTCCACGGCGGGCGAATCCGAGGCTCCGTCGACCGTAAGATCGGTCGACTGGTTCAGAGGCTCCTCCGAGACCTTCGTCTCGGGGCCCAGGCAACCTGCCAGGGCCAGAGCCAGTACAAGAAGCAACCACTTCATGGATCCGTGACCTTTCGTGAGAGGTGAACGAGAAGAGCTGTGTGACCAGCTCTGAAAAACCGGGTTGTAGGCGAAGCCGAAGCTCCGCCCGGGAAGGTGCGACACCAGCGTATCACGCAGGTGGTCGTCGCAAAACAACGGCTAACTGTAGCCGTTTTTTGGATTTTTGTCAACCATCTGAGGCGTTTTTTGGCTTATTCTTCGTCTCCTTCGTCGTCATTCCCCTGTTTTCCGCTTCGAAGAGCACTCAAAACCGGGATGAGCTCCCCATCTAAAATCAACAGGATGTTATGCCAGGTTTTCTTGATGCGATGATCGGTAATACGATCCTGTGGAAAATTATAGGTGCGAATTTTCTCCGAACGATCCCCTGTCCCGATCTTGGCACGACGATCTGCTTCAAGCGCAGCACGTTTCTTGATCTGCTCTGCATCCCAAATACGAGCACGTAAAATTGAAAAGGCACGTTCGCGGTTTTGTGTTTGCGAACGTTCGTCCTGACAGTTCACGACGATACCCGTAGGAACGTGCGTAAGACGAACAGCCGAATAGGTGGTATTCACCGATTGTCCTCCTTTACCCCCCGCGCAGAAGGTATCAATGCGAACATCTTTTAAATCGATATGAACTTCCGTCTCCTCGATTTCCGGCATCACCGCAACGGTCGCGGTTGATGTATGAATGCGTCCTTGTTTTTCGGTACTTGGAACACGCTGGACGCGATGGACACCGGATTCATACTTCATCCAACCGTAGACGCCTGCACCTGAAATATTAAAAATCACCTCTTTGTAACCCCCCAATTCATTACGCGATTCCGAAATAATACTCGCTTTCCAATTCTGACGTTCGGCATAGCGGGCGTACATCCGAAATAAATCTCCCGCAAATAGGGCCGCCTCTTCACCTCCAGCACCGGCGCGAATTTCGATCATGACATCTTTCGCATCGTACGGATCGGGCGGGACGAGAAGAAGTTCAAGCGTTTCGGTAATACCTACAAAATCTTGCGTGAGCGTCGTAAGTTCCGCTTCTCCCATTGCCTTCATGTCTGGATCCTCGGACTGAGCCGCTTCTTTCGCATCAGTAATAGCGCGCTCTTGGGCAAGATATGTCGAAGCCGCCTCGGCGAGATCTTTCGCATGGCTATACGCTTGCGATACCTCTTTCAAGCGCTTGGAATCGCTAAGAACAACCGGGTCAGCCATTTTGGCTTCTGCGGTTTGAAGATCGCGTACTGCTTGTTCAGCAGAATCGTGCAGAGAAGGCATAAAGAAATGAAGAGAAAATCGATCTTATACAAAACAGCGTCGATCCGTTGGTCCTGAGTATACCTCAAGATCAGCAGAACGAACGCCGTTTTAAAAACACTAAGCTTCCTGAGCAGCAGTCTTCTTGGCAGCCTTTTGTGCAGCACGCTTCGCAGTTTTTACCTTCTTACCCGTCGCCACATCGGATTTGGCGCTGAGCTTCTCTTGAAACTTCTCAATACGACGAGAAGAGTCGATCAGCTTCTGCTTACCGGTATAGAACGGGTGACACTTGGAACACAACTCCATGTGGATTTCTGGCATGGTTGAACCAGCCACAAACTCGTTTCCACAAGCGCAGAGAATCTTTGCACCCGTATGATAGGTTGGGTGAATTGCAGTTTTCATGGGGCGAAGGTTAGCAAAGGACAGGAAAAAAGACAAGGGCCCCGGCAAATCGGGGATCAGACACAGATCAGACACCAGATCTGATCTGTGTCTGATCTAAAACCAAAACCCAGCCAAGACCTGACGCCTCCCCTAAGACCGGCTTTACCACTGAATAAGTCGGGAAACGATCGCCCAGTAACCTCGTAAGAGCGGGTTCCCGATCTTATCTAACACCGGGTTTTTCACCGACTCTTCTTGAAAAGAGATATCGGCGACCGCATAGCGTAAAAACTCTTTGTCAGAAATTTGGCGAACTTCTTGGATGGTCCGACGACGCTTCCAGACCCAGGCGCGAAAATCAGACGAAAGCCAATCACGATACGACCGCCACTTCATATCCACCCAGCCATTCTTCACCGAGAAAAGCAGGATTCCAAGATCCATGATGCAGAGCATCGGCATGATTAAAGCCAGTGTCTGCCAGCGATAGTACATCCAAATCAAGACGTACCGATTGCGCTCCATGTAGTAATAATTAAATTTATTCTTTCCGAATTCGTAGTGATGCCAAAGAATCGACTTCGGTTCAATCACCGTCTTAAATTTGCGCATCCGCAAAAACAAAGAGAGATCGGTATCTTCGTGATACAAATGGAATTTCTCATCAAACAACAATCTCCCCTCCAATGCAGAAATACGAACCAAAACGGCCGCCCCCGACGCATACCCAATTTCTAGGTCAGGATTGGTTTTACGCTGCTCTTCGAGATAGGTAAGGGCTTGATCTTTCGTCCAGCGATACCCGTTCGAATAACCGAAACCGAGATAGTGAAAAGAATTTCCGGCGCTGTTGACCTTCGTCGGTTCATCTCCGAGCAAAATCAGCGACTGAACACAGGCGATGGAGGAGTCTTGCTGCGCACGTTCGACGGCACGAAGAAGGTAGTCGGGATCAACGTACGTATCTTCATTCGTAAGATGGACATACTCACAACCCAGCTCTTTTGCTTTTTCAAAACCGATATTATTATTTTCCGCAAAACCAAGTTGTTGATCCTTATAAATATAGGTGATCCGAGGCAGTTCTTTTCCAGACTTTGGCATCCAGGTCTTCCCAAACCACTCCTTCAATGGCCCAAGATTTGACTTTGGTTTTGATTCAACACAAATGAGCTCGATCCGATCTTTTGGATAATTCACCTTTTCAAGTGAGGATAAACAACCACTAATATCCCGCTCCCATTTCGCCGTTGGGTAGGTGAGATAAATGATGCCAATCCGAGGAAGTTCAGACATAAAAGAGTATTATGATCCCACAATTTCTAAACGAATTAAGGGAAGACCGGCGAGCTGCATCTCTTCGCGACGATTGAACCATTTTGGACCACGACGAAGAATCTGGATCCAAATTTGCCAAAAAACCCAAGGCGAGATGAAAAACGTCCCAACTGCGCGTAAAATTTCTGCCTTTGCCACTCGTAACACATCTCGCATCCCCAGATTCTCTGAGAAATGATAGGCATAAACCGCCCATTGGTTGCGGTACATCGCCACCCGTAAATGGGCTGGGCGACGACGTTCATCACGTAATCGGGCGAATAGATTCTTCTGCCCTTGAATGGCGCGACGATGGAACGAGAGCGCCTTCGGCTCAAACCAAGATGAGTAGCCAGAACGCGCTAAGCGAATCGCTAAATCGACATCCTCTTTATACATAAAAAAGGAAGGGTCAAAGAGGGTGTGATCGATCGACACCTGAAGAACCGCGACTCGACGATAGACCGCCACCGCCCCAGAAACCCCGAAAAGACGATGTGGTGTCTGTAACCAGTCATGCCATTGAAAACGCGTATCACCCGAACCGATATCGCTCACTTCAGCCAAACTGCGATATTTTAGTCCCAAGGTATCAATGCGTGTTTCATCCTTTAATTCTTGTTTTTCGATGCCCACCGAAGTCCACCGATAGATCGGGCCAGCCACAGCGGCACAATTCGCATCTTGCTCAAATCGAGCCAGGACGGCCTCAAGATATCCCACTTCAAGATACGAATCATCGTTTAAGAGCAAAATAAATTCGGCTTCGTGTTTAGAAAATAAAACATTATGTCCACCCGCGAATCCGGTGTTCTCGGGTCCGGTATAAAGCTCGTACGGAATACCGCTTTCTTTTAAAAGCTTCTCCACGCGTGCATATTCAGCCGGATCACACGAATTTTCGTAGGCGAAGAATTTCCAGTCGGTGACCGACTGCTCTTGCATGCTCACAATCAAGCGAGGCAGATCTTCGCTACTTTTATATAATGCGGTTTGAATGGCGAATCGCATAGGAAAAATTATGAGGAGGCGGTCGGACGAAAACCCGTCGCCTTCCCTCGTAAGGCGCGGAGCTTATCAACCGACCAATTAAAAGAAATACCCAAAAGGCGGGCGATACGAATAATCCAGGCTTGCAAGGGAGAATGCCATTTCTCGAAGTATTGCACCATCGAGCGCGTGAATTGGATCTGAGCCCAAAGACGCGTCACCTGACCGAAGCTTCGGCCTACAAAATCAACGGCTTGAAGATCCGGGGTATAACGCACCTTCCATCCCTTCGAAATCGCCTGCTTACAATAGTCGACCTCTTCAAACCAAATAAAATAATGTGAATCTAATACTCCGAGCGCTTTACGTGCCGCTTCGGTAATGACAAAATACGAACCTCGCACTGAATCCACGTCCTGCTCTTTGCGATAGTCAATATCATCGCCATGATAATGTGCAAGAACTGCAAGTTTAGGAAAGAGGTGAGGAATTTTAAAAATGATCGCAAGCTGAGACGCAAGATCTGGAAAACGACGGATCGTACGGAGAATCTCTCCCGTTTGCGTTCGTAACTGCGCACCGATGACAGCGACCTTCGCTTCTTGGACCCGATCCGCATACGCGATCGTTCGCGATAAGCTTTCAGGGTCAACACGCATGTCTGGATTGAAAAGAAGAATATGACGTGCATGGGTCGCCGCAATCCCCTGATTTACCGCACTGGCAAAACCAGCGTTGTGCGTATTCGTGAGGAGCAATACCTGAGGAAATTCGGTCGCAACCATCTCGGCAGACTCATCGCGAGACGCGTTATCCACCACCGCCACTTCGATCGTTCCTGTGCCTTCGCTTGCAAAAATAGAACGAAGGTTATCTCGTAACAGCTCTTTGACATTATAACTGACGATGACGATGCCAAGATCAACCGGAGACCGGCCGTCATGAGGATGGCGACAAGAAAGCAGAGAAGACATGTGAGAATGACCTTAAGAACAAACTCGACTATTTGGCGTTGCGGAGGAGAATCTTCTTTGCTAAGGTCAGGGAAATGATAGCGCTACGCTATCAACAAACTGTTCTTCACGTCAATGACGCACCCTATGCATCTTCTTGTTGCCGGCGGCGCCGGATTTATTGGTTCGAACTTCATTCGTTACATGTTGCAGACCCATCCGGACTGCGACATCGTGAATTACGATAAGCTCACTTACGCGGGCAACCTCGCCAATTTGGCAGATATCGATCAAGACCCACGCTATACCTTCGTACAGGGCGATATCGTCGATCTTGAGCAAGTAAATCAGACCATGCAAAAACACAAGATCACCCACGTGATCAATTTTGCCGCCGAAACACATGTCGATCGCTCCATTCATGGCGGGTGCAAAGATTTCATTCTCACGAATACCTTGGGCGTACAAATGCTGTTAGATGCCGTCCGTGCAAATAACATCGAAAAATTCGTGAATGTTTCCACCGATGAAGTCTACGGATCCCTCTCTCTTGAAACCACCGATTGTTTTACCGAAGACACGCCGATCGCGCCGAATATGCCTTACGCCGCCGCAAAAGCAGGCGGTGATCTCATGTGTCGGGCCTATCATGTCACGCACAATGTTCCGGTCATCGTGACCCATTGCTCCAATAACTACGGTCCGTATCAGTTCCCTGAGAAGCTCATCCCCTTCTTTGTTTTTAAACTTCTCAAGGGAGAGTCCGTCCCTGTCTATGGAGACGGTCTCAATGTCCGTGACTGGATCCACGTGGTCGATCATGCCCGTGCCCTTGATCTTCTATTACAACGAGGCGTGCCAGGCGGAGTCTACAATATTGGCGTCGATAACGAACGAAACAACCTCGAGATCACCCGTCTCATCATCGAACTCATGGGCCTCGGTGAAGATCGCATCACCTATATCAAGGATCGACCGGGTCACGATCGACGCTATGCCATCGATGCTAGCAAAATTAAGGCACTTGGCTGGGAACCGGTCTATACCAAAGAGAAATTTCGCCAAGGTCTCGAAGAAACGATTCGCTGGTACCAAGCCAATACGAGCTGGGTCGAGCAATTATGGGAAAAGAAACAGACCGAAATGAATAATTTTCAACAGAATCTGGCGCGATCAGCGACACAGTTAGAATCTCATACGAAGTAGCTCTAGAAGAATACGGGGCCTGTTCAACCCTTGACAATAGGCTTCTTATCGGGTCTAACAGAGAGTTACTTGGACAAACGCTTTCTTTTTCTGTCTTTATGAAAATTGTCGTATTTGGTGCAGGCTATCTCGGGAAACGCATCGCGGAATCATGGCCGGATGCGATCCTCTCAACCGTTCGTATCGATGATCAGACCGCGGTTTCGCGTACGCTTGATGAGCATAAACCTGACGCCGTCATCAATGCCGTTGGTAAAAAAGGGATTCCTAATATCGATTGGTGCGAAACGCATCAAGTGGAGACCTTTCGTGCAAATACGACAGCTGCCCTCCTTTTGGCTGAAGCGTGCCAAGAAAAAGGCGTTTATCTCATTCAGCTCTCTTCTGGCTGCATCTTTTACGGAGAGTCTCCCGATGCCCAAGGCTGGCGCGCAGAAGA
>CAYHTN010000023.1:13496-19533 GCA_964359565.1 uncultured Gammaproteobacteria bacterium | reverse complement strand
AGAGGAGGGAAGGGGGAGGTCGCAGCCTCAAGACCCTAAAACCCCCTTTTCAACCCTCCAAATTCCCGTTTTTTAGCTCTGTTAAGCGCTGGATTGACAAAAGCCCCAAAAAGGGGTATATTTGTATGTTCCTTCAAAACATGCGAGAAAAGTGTCTGAATGCTTCCGTGACTCTGTTTTGGCTAAAACAAGCCTCTTTAACCCAAACAGAGCCGCGGAAGCCCCAACGCTCCGCAAAACAACCACAACCCTCTCAAGTGTAAAGGCTGCGCTCTGTTGAGCGCAGGAGCGTGAACATCGTGAAGCGTCCGCAGATCGTAGCCGGGTCAGTGATCGTCGCCCTCGATGAGTCGTCGAAAGGGGCGCTCCTCGAGCACGCCGAATACTCGAACAAGCTCGCCGACAAGTGCCTGATCGTGTTCGGGCCCACCCAGGCCGCCTATGACACGGACTTTCAGCCGTTCATCGGTCAGCAGGTGAGTATCGAGGTGACGAGCGTGATCCATAATCCGACCACGCAGATCGCCTTCGTGCGCCTCCCCGAGGGGCTGAACGGTCCCAAGGTTCCCTACGTCGTCGTCTCCCTCGCGGAGGGCACGAGCAAGGAGTCGGCCGCCGACCTCTTGCAGTACGTCGACGATGAGGACGCGCTTCCCCTCCTCGTTCTCACCGGGACCATCGAGTTCGCCCCCGCCATGGGGGGGTGGATGGTGGACCGCGACCGACGCCTCGCCGCACGAGCGGCTGAGAGCGGTGCGGACGCTCTCGCCTCCAACGTCGTTGACGCTGTCCCCGCCTTCGCGGCGGAGATCGACGAACTGCGCCGGGCAGACCACACCGTGGCGCACGCCGCCATCGACCCACGGAAGGTCATCGGCAACCGCGGCCGCTACCTCGGCTGCCCTGGCGACGCGGTCATCGACCTGGCGGGCTACTACTGCACGGACCGCGACGGCCCTCGGCGGAAACGGCAGTGGCTGGAGGACGTGGAAGGTGGGGTCGCGAAGGGCGGGATCCAAATCCACCGCACCGGCGGCGGCATCAAGACCACTGCGACCTCTCGTACCATCTCGGCCAAGCGCCCTGCGGGGTGGGTCTGGGAGTCCAAGAACTCGAAGCGCGACGGTAGCCTCAAATTCGTCGCCATCATGGAGTTCAACCCCCAACTCTTCGCGCGACTCGGCTACTTCCAGGGCAAGGAACACAGGGTGGCCGAGGTCGGCGGGATCAAGTTCAACCTCTTCGATCTTGCTTCTCGGGACACTCCTCTGACCGGTGTGTACCGCGGTGAGGTCAAGGTCCGCGTCCACGAGTACCGGCACAGCAGCGATCCGTCCAAGAACAAGGCTGTTCCTCGGTTCTACGTCAACGGGAACATGGTCGAGCGCAGCGGCCCCAAGCCCACGCACCGCCTCTACCTCCTCTCGGCCAACCAGGAGGCGCCCGCGGGGGCGATCGTCATGCGGGGCCCCGGCCAGGCCCAGATCGTGCTCGAGAAGCTGTAGTCTTACGACACGCTTCTGAACGGTCTCACGTAACAACACGCGCTTCTCGCGCTGTCTCTCCCACGCACGTACCACGCGCCTCTCGCGCTCCTCGGTCCGTGCCTCTTTTTTTTCTGCGTGATACACTTCAAACCACTATTTTATGCCTGATATTTCTGCTCCTTCTATTGATATTTTTGCGGACTATCCTCGCGTGCCACGACCGATTAAACGGATAGTCATGTATCCTAAAATCCAGCCGGACACGGCAGCGGGTCTCTATCTTCTTCAGTCATTCGGAGAAAAGCTTTTTCCAGGAATCCGGCAAGCACCGATTGAATTTTGGTTGATCATTCCAAAAGATCAAGATTCAAAACAATTAGAAAAAGAGGGGACGCTCTTATTGGATATTGGTCATGGGTTGTTCGATCATCATGCCGCGAATGAGAAAATAGGAAGACGCGTTGAATGTCTCTCGACGGTGATTGCAAAATATTTAAATATCGATACGCATGTTGCGTTAAAGAAGGTCTTATCTTGGGCGAAAAGAAATGATATCGAGGGCGTCGGAGTATTAAGTGATGATCCGCTTGATCGGGCCTTTAGCGTGCCGAATCTTTTGATGCTCATGAATCGAGAATATAGCAAGCAACCAGAACGAGTGTTGCGAATTGCATTAGAGCTGGTGGCGGTTCATGTACGAGCGGAGTTTCATCGAATGGTAGGCCTGCCAAACGAATGGGATCGATTGCAGAAAGAAGGAAAGATCCTTTCATTTAGTGCTATACAAGGGCCTGCTGAGCTCGCGGGTGTCTCTCTCGAATCTTATGATATTGGTTTTGCGAGTTTTATTCGTGCCGTAAAAAAGAAAGATATTGTCGTGCAGAAGCGAACAACGGGGCACACGAATATCATTACCAAGCAAATTCGCAGTATTGATATGCGTCCTTTAATTCAGGCTTTGCGTTTAGCCGAAGCGGAGAAAAAAGGTGTAAGGATCACGGACGATACGGAAAGTCTTCAGAGACCGGGTCGTATGGCTGAGATCGAAGAATGGTATTACGACGATGCCGCAAACACCATTCAGAATGGCGGAGCTTTCCCTCAAGGAATGACTCCTACGCGTCTTTCAGAAATGGAGATTATTGATATTATGAAGCAATCTCTTCCTCTTGGTCGTATCGGTTGGCTGAAACGTAGTCGTGCGCAGGATCTTGGTTCGAACGGCACGGCAGGAGGAGGGGAGGAGTAGCGCGTGGTATAGACATGCTGGTCTGGGACGACAGTTTGTTTTTCTGCTAAACTAAGAACGTCTTTAGAATTTTCTGTTCATGTACGTATGTCCTTTATTGTTCAACTCTTGATTGGAATCGCGATTGCTGCGGTTGGCGTCTTTTTCGTCTTGCGTACACGCGACGTGCTCGACTTTTTAGGTCCGATTGACTGGGCCGAGCAGCATTTGGGAGGGTCGACCATGTTCTATAAGCTATTAGGGATCGTCGTCTCGCTGATTGGATTTATCGTGGCCACCGATTTGTGGGATGCATTCTTAAACGCAACCCTTGGGCAGCTCTTTAGTACTCGCTAGCCTTCTATGGCACGTCACGGGATCGAGCTTCTGAATCCTTTCAAAATTCTCGAACGGGTCGGCACGCGACGTGGTTGGTTTGTGGCAGATTTGGGTTGTGGAAGTCAGGGTCATTTTGTTTTTCCAGCAGCGCAACTTGTCGGCGGAGATGGCCGTGTCTACGCGGTTGATATTTTAAAGACGGCCTTGCACGCCGTTGAACGTACAGCAAAACATGATCAATATTGGAATGTGTATCCGATCTGGTCTGATATCGAAGTCGTGCATGCGACGCGGATTGCGAATGGGTCGTTAGATCTGACCTTGATTATTAATAATTTATTCTTAAGTCAGAACCGTGAAGGGTTGGTTCAAGAGGCGATTCGTCTCACAAAGCCAGGGGGTCTCATGCTGTGTATCGAATGGGAAAAAGGGAAGACTGTGATCGGTCCCGCCGATGCGCAACGCTTATCTCTTGCGGACGCTCGTCGCTGTTTCAAGGATGCGTGTCTCGAAGAAGTCGAAGCTTTTACGGCCGGGGATTGTCACTACGCCCTACTTTTTCGTCGTAAACTCGAACCATTGCAGGCAGAGGTGCTCCAGGTTTCTCATCCGCTCCATCGTTGACGATTGTCGCTCGCTATGAGATGAATAGGGCCGAATCTATGACACTTCCTTCTTTGCTTACATTTGGATATTGGTTTCGTTTATACCCGCTTCCGCTCGTTCCCGTACTCGCGAAGATCCTTTTGCTGATCATGATCGCGATTCTTTGTGCCGGGGTCGGGATCACCTTGTATGCACGTTTAGCCAAGGGACTGCAAAAGCAAGCTCGTGTTGCGATCCGATCTCTTGGAATCATCGTACTATGGGCCGGCATCGTCGGACTCTATTTATACGCGATGACGTGGCAGACGGTCCCAGTCCTCGGAATGCGTGTGTGGTACATCGTCTGGTTTGTCCTTTTCGCCTGGTTGATTGCGCGTGCCACCAAACGCTTCCTCAAGGATGTTCCGGCAGGACAAGCAGAAGAGCGGGCTCGACATTCTTATGAAAAATGGCTCCCAAAGCCCAAAAAATAATCCACGACAGGTCTTGGGCCGCTTGGGCGAAGAACGCGCAGCGGCCTTTTTAGTGGAAAAAGACTTTGTCTGTTTGGCCCGGAACTGGCGTTCGCGCGCGGGAGAAATTGATTTGATCGTGGAGCGAGGTAGGGAAATCCGGTTTGTAGAGGTAAAAACCCGAAGAACGTGGACCTATGGAGCACCAGAAGAGGCTGTTACAAGGCAAAAATTAGCACATTTACGGGCCACAGCAGAGGCTTGGATCGCGGCTCAGTCATTCACATCTCTTCGAGCCTTTCAGTTTGACGTTATCACCATCTTTTTGCCCGGAACTCCCAAAGAACAAGTAACCTGGATCCAGGATGTCATTAATTAGGCTAATATTAGTATAAAATAGCGTCTTAACCATTGACAAAAGGGCTATTTTCTGGTACAAACCAGGGTCATTTTATGTCGTTTCCTACCGTTGTTATGATCGGTCAAAAAGGCTTGCCGGCTCGTTCTGGAGGAATTGAGCGGCATGTTTCTTTTGTCGCGAACGGACTCACAGAACGTGGGTATCGGGTCATTGTCTATGCTCGACGCTGGTATGTGGGGCAAGCCGAAGCTCCAAAGCAGATCGAGCAGCGCTTCACGGTCGGTATTCACACCAAGCATTTGGATGCCATCACGCATAGCTTTACCGCGCTTTGGGATGCGCGTCATCTGAATCCAGATATTGTCCACTTACATGGAACAGGGATCGCGCTTCTTGCGCCTCTGGCCCGCTTACTTTTGCCGCGCGCAAAATTAGTCGTTACATTTCATTGTACAGACTCAGAACATGCGAAATGGAATAAATTCGCAAAGATGATTTTACGGATCGGTGAATGGTTCGCCTGTCGTATTCCAGATCGTACGATCGTGATCTCGCAGGTGCTCATGCGCGCGTGTTTGCAAAAATATCGTTGTCAGAGTGTCTATATTTCGCACCCCTATCAGCTCCCGACGGCTCTGCCTGAGAAAAATCTTTTACAGGCGTTCTCGTTAATTCCTAATCAATATCTCCTCTTTGTTGGTCGTCTCGTGCCGAATAAGCAAGCGCATATTTTATTACAAGCCTATGCGCTCGCCCGTAAACAGGCACCAGAACGTTGGCAATCTATGCCGCTCGTGTTTGTAGGTGGAGGAATTTGGACCGATCGATACGTGCAATGGATTCATCGTGTCGGCGCACAAATTCCCGGAGTTCAATTCTTAGGTGAGCGTTCTGATGATATCTTACATGCGCTTCAGGCCCATGCGATGGCGCACGTTTTTCCAACCTCAAGCGAAGGATTGTCTTTTGCCATACTTGAGACGGCTTCGTATCGTCGCCCCGTGGTCATGACGAATCTGCCTCAAAATCGTGAGGCGATTGGTACTGCAGCCATCGAAGTGCGACCACGAGATGTCGAGGATCTTGCCCGAGGCTTGCAAGAGCTCATGCAACGGTCTCCAGAGGAGCGTGCTGACATGGGAGAAAAGGGTTATCAGCATCTTGTCCGATCTTTCCAGTATATTGACCGTATTGACGATATTGATCGCATGTACCGGGAGCTTCTGTTGGGTGAACCGGCTCTTGTGACCACGCTCCCTCAGTCATCTCTCTAATTTGTCTCCATTTTGCAAAAAGACCTTTCGAGGTCTTTTTGCTTACATTGGCCAAAATATGATTCTGTCTCAGTACTATTTTCTTGCCAAAATGGCTTTTTTTGGCTATTCTCGTTCCATTCTTGTGAGCGTTACGTTCTGGCAGGAACAGGAAAAGGAGACGGGAATGTAGCCATTTTTTGCATGACCAACCTCCTTGATGCCTATCTTCTGTTTCGGATCCGGGTCCAGCATGACCCAGATGCGTATGCAGAGCTCTACGATCGCTATATTAAATCGATCTATCGTTT
>CAYHTN010000023.1:0-13486 GCA_964359565.1 uncultured Gammaproteobacteria bacterium | reverse complement strand
TTTTGTTGTCCTTAAAGTTCCCACCAAAGAGCAGGCCGAAGACATCACCTCCGAAACATTTTTGCGAGGTTGGCAGTTTTTACAGGAGAGTAAAGATCCGGTGAAGAATATGCGTGCTCTCCTGTATCGAATGGCACGTAATCTTATTGCCGATCTCTATCGTAAAGACCACGATCGGTTGGTCGGACTCCCTCGTGTAACGTTTTTAGATGATGAACCGTCTACTACGAATACAACGGAACTTTCTGACGAAGCCCGTGGCCGTGCCCTGATCGAGGCACGAGCGGATATCGCCCTGATTCTTGATAAGATCGCTCGTCTTAAAACGGACTATCAAGACGTTTTAACTCTGCGGTTGATTGATGGTCTAGGGTATGCAGATATTGGAGCGATTCTCGAGAAACCGCCCGGCCACGTACGAGTTATCCATCATCGAGCGATGAAAGCACTGCTTGCCCTCCTCGATTAAAGCTAGTTCCCCCTTTATCCCATGTCACCTCGCGAACTCCAAAAGCGACTCGCTACCATCCGCAAGATGGAGCATGGCATTCAGCCAGACGCTGCCTGGGTGTTTCGTGACCGCGAAAAATTATTAGCGCGTGTTCGTAGCGATTTTCAAACCTCGAGTCAGTCGGCACAATCAGTGCCCCAAGTCTTGAAAGAGCTCTATCAATCATTTTTGCCAACAGAATTTATTGCCACGGTTCGTGGTCCGGCCATTGCTCTGTTGTCCGGTCTCGCTGTCGTTCTCTCTGGTTCAATCGCTAGCGTCTCTGCAGCAGAGCGAGCGGTGCCTGGAGACTTGCTCTATCCTGTCAAGATCGCTGCTGAACAAACACGACTCGTTTTTGCCTCAGGGAAAACCGATAAGATCCGTCTTAAAACCGAATTCGTAACCCGTCGCGTCGAAGAGATCAGACGGTTAAATCAAGTTGAGCCTAAGGAGCCGGCTCGTATCAAAGAAGCGGCAGAAAACCTCAAGCGTGATCTCGATACCGTCAAAAATCAACTGACAGATACAAAAGATGAAGAGCCGGTCGATCGTACCAAGGCGGCGAAGATCGTGGACGAGGCAGGAACAAGTATCGTCGCCTCTCTCAAAGAAATGAAGATCACGGCAGCTCCAGAAGCGCGCTCGCAGATCGCCGAAGCGGAGGCAGCCGCAGTCAATACTTCGGTCAAGGCGGTTCAAGTCATCTTAGAAACACAGTCCGATGCAGAATCGCAAAAAGTTGTTTCACGCGAAGCGCTGATTCTCTCCATTACGGCAAAGGTAGATGGCGTTGAGGGGCATATCGCAGACACGACTCAACAACTAGCAAATGCCGTTTCTTCTACCACGGTCCCTCTCCTTGGACCTAGCTCGTCTACCACGGCTTCCACCACTTCGTCTCTGTCGCCCGTGGCTACTTCCACTACCTCGTCTCTCCCTGAGATTGCAACCGCAAATGCAAGTCTGAAAGAAGCAAAGCAACTTCTCAGTGAAAATAAGATCGAAGAGGCAACAAATAAACTTGTCGAAGTAAATCGAGATGCAGTAACGGCCGAAAAGAAGGTTGAGCAGATCACAGCCAACATGAGCTCAACCACTTCGTCGGGATTACCGCCGCCTGTGTCTACTTCAACCGCGACCACGACCTCAGCGTTACCACCAGAAAAGAATGCAAGTACAACGGCAACAACGACTGAGTCAAAAATAGGGGAGAAAAAGTAACTTTCTCATCCACCAGAGGATAGACAATAATCTGTCTTCTGGCGGGTGAGAAAGGTGTGTGCCTTTTCAATCCCACTCGTGTGATGCATTTTTTCACTCGGACTACTAAAGGTCGAACCCGGGATCTTTCTCGGGGGTCTGAGCTATTATTCACGGTTTTCTCTATACATTTGGTGGAACTCGCAAGAGTTTCTCTGAATTAGACCTACAGGTCATTATGAGTCTCGTTAAAAAAATCGTTTCCTCCTTCGTCTCGTTTACGATGGTTGCCTCCACAGTGGGAACTGGCTTGCTTGCCTTGCCAGGTGCCGCTTCTGCTGCAACTCTCGTTTCCGGTGACCTCATTAAGGCTTCCGGTCCAGCCGTGTACTACTACGGTTCCGACATGAAGCGTTATGTGTTCCCGAACGAAACAACATTCTTCTCCTGGTTCATGGACTTCTCGTCTGTGAAAGTGATCACGGATGCCGAATTGGCAGCTGTGCAGATCGGCGGCAACATGACGATGCGCCCAGGTACGAAATTGGTTAAAATCACGACCGACCCTAAAGTGTATGCCGTCACTAAATGTGGCACATTGCACTGGGTCGAATCGGAATCCGTCGCAATCTCGTTGTTTGGCTCTAACTGGGCCCGCCGCGTGGTCGACGTTCCGGATGCGTTCTTCGTGAACTACTCCGTCGGTTCTTCGATCCCATCCGCTGTTCATCCAAACGGTTCCCTCATTTCTTACGCATCTGAACCAGGCATGACATACGTCGTCTGGAACGGTATGAAGCGTAAGCTTGTCGGCGCTGGGATGTCCGCGAACATGTATAACCCAGCGAACGTCATTGCCACGACGATTGCCTACCCAGCGGGTGCAGACGTCACGGCGCGCGAATCCGATCTTTCGGACGCTGTTTGTATGGCTGTGACTCTTCCACCATCTGGTATGGTGACAGTGTCTCTTGCCTCTGATACGCCAGCAGGCGCAACCCTTCCAAAGGGCAGCTCTGGCTCCATGCTTGCCAAGTTTAATCTCATGGGCGGTTCTTCCGCTGTGACGGTTAGCGGCTTGCGTGTGCATCGTGTCGGCGTTGGTTCGACGTCTGATTTCAGCAACGTCTACCTCTATGACGCCAACGGTACACGTCTTACGACGGGTCGTACCATCAACTCCACCACCAACACCGTTGAATTCAACGGCTTGAACGTCATGGTTGCCGCCGGTCAAACGGTGCCTCTCGTGATCGTGGGTGATGTGCAGAACTCAGGTTCCTCCATGGTCACGGGTGGTCAACACGCCTTTGAAATCATGGATGCCGCTTCTGTGATTATGCCAACGACAACCGGTATGACGATCACAGGTTCGTTCCCAGTGCGTGCGAACACCTTCGTCATCGGTACGGCGGCCGCTGCTCGCTTGGACGTTCAAAAGGGTTCGACTCCAGCCGATGTCAACGTCGGTTCGACTCAAATTGAAATTTCCAACTTCAAACTCATTGCCAACACGAACGACATTGAAATCCGCCGTGTGACCCTGTTCCAGGGTGGTGATATCAGCAACTCCGATTTGCGTAACTTCAACCTTTATCAAGGGACGACGGTTGTCGCGACGGCAGCTGCAATCACGGGCAATGGTCAAATTGTCTTGAACTTCAATCCTCCATACTTGATTCCGAATGGCAACACCCGTGTCTTCTCCTTGAAGGCCGATGTGACAGGTCGCTCGGGTCGTGCGATCAAGACGTACGTTGAATACTCAACGGACATCTATGCGGTCGACAAAACGTATGGATCCGGTGCCTTAGTCTGTATTAGCACGTCTTCCCCAACCAGCTGTTCTAGCTCTGGTGCAACCTTCGATGGTACGAGCACGAACTTCATTACGCTTAATACGCGTGGTGGCCAGTTCACGATCGCCTTCAATGGTCCTCCAACGCAGAACGTGGCGAAGGGTCAGAACGGTGTAGTCTTGTACCGCTTCGCGCTTACTTCACAAAGCAGCCAGGTTGAAGTTCGCAACATGTACGTCAAAGTTGGTTCCACCAACGGCGGACAGGTTTGTAACGGTACTTCTGCCACGGCTTGTGACGAAGACTTCATCAAGAATGTTCGCATTCGTGATGTTGCCACGGGTCAGACCGTCCAAGGTCCTACCTCTCCTTCGAGCGCAACGATCATTGGTACGGGTGCAACTTCGACAATCACCTTCTCGAACTCCATTTACCTCAACATTGGTCAGACACGTAACTTCGAAGTTGTCGTGGATCTTTCCAGCTCGAGCGATACGGACTACGTCGATAAGAACTTCGTGGTTCAGTTGAACACCTTCAACACCAACGATATTCGTGTCGTCGATACAGGTGAATACCTCACGCCATCCGCGAGTGTTGTGCCAAACGCCAACATCACCGGTAACGTGATGACGGTGAAAGCTTCCAGCCTCACGGTTGGTCTCGCCTCCAGCCCATCCTCCGCCACGGTTGTGAAGAAACAAGCGCTCGTGCCATCCCTTGGTATGAGCTTCCAAGCCGGTGCCCAGAGCGACGTCCTCGTGACGGCCGTGAAGGTCACAGGTCAAGCTTCTTTCACTTCCTCGATTGGTGCGGCTACCGCAGCGAACTTGGCCACATCCTTGAGTTCCTGTGCCTTGTACGAGGGTGATACGATTCGCTCCGATGGCAAGACTCCAGATTCAAGTGGTGTCATGAACTTCACCAATCTTAGCTGGCGCGTTGGACGCGGTCTGAATAAGACCCTTGTCGTCAAGTGTACGATGGCTTCTGTTCTCGGTGGTTCTGCCGGCGTGAACACCTTCTCTCTTGGTCTCATCAACGGTGCGACTGACGTCACCGCGCAAGACCAAGATTCCAACACGGTGACCGCTACGGTTTCTACCGCAGTTGACTCTAACGGTGATAACACCACGAACCCTGCGGTCCGCTTGACGGTCCAGAACTCGGGTACAGTCACGATCAATTCTGAGAACAGCTCCTTGCAATCCACGATTTTGGTCCCATCCCCAAGTGCTTGGTACCCAGTCGCGAAGTTCAGCGCCAGTGCGCAGAACGAAGATGTCCGCATTGAGCGTTTGATCGTCACCACGACGGGTGACTCCTCTGCATTCACCGCGATCGGTGTCGCGAAGGATGGTACGCTTCTTGCTGAGTCTCCTTTGCAGGGTGGTATGAACTCTTCTCAAGACATTGACTTGGGTTCCACTCCTCTCATGGTGATGAAAGACAGTCCAGTTTCGTTCCAAATCTGGGCGAAGTTGACGAATTTGCAAGCCTCTTCTCAGACGACGGCTGGTGCCCCTGCTCCTCGTTCAGGGAATGCCTTCACGGTCGGTCTTGCTGCCGGGAACACCACGGGTGAGTACGACAGCAACTACACAAGCAAATTCAATGTGAAGATGGTTGGTATGGGTTCTGGTGAGCGTATTTACGCCGCTGGTTCTTCTACGCTTGGCAACACCTTCGTGGTGCGCAAGTCGAAGCCAATGGTGACGATCCCATCCAGCTCCGCTGTTTTGACCAACAGCAGTGAATACTCACTGATGACCTTCACGGTTGGTGCAGATGCCGCAGGCCCGGTCTCCTTGAAGAAGTTCACACTTTCCTTCTCGAAGTCCACGGGTACCGCGAGCGCTTTGGCTCTCAGCTCCTTCAAGTTGAAGCGTGCTGGTGAGTTCTTAGACACGTCGTTGTACACGATTCAGGATACGAATGGCGGCAACCTTGTGAGCGGTACCTGGCCAGTTGCCAGCACAACCGGTCGCATCGTTGTGACCTTCACGAGTCCTGAGTTGATCGCTGGACAAGGTGTCGAATACTCTGTTCGTGCCAACGTGGCCGGTACGGCTGCAGGTGACAGTGTGAGCGTCGGCTTCACCACTACGGGTGTAACGACGGTCGTCACGGGTTACTTGACCGCAGACAGTGCCAACACGATCTTGAGTTCGATGGGCTTGCCAGGTCCGAACTTGAACGCAACGACTTCTGGTAACGCTATTGTCAGCTTCCCAGGAACGTTCGTTTGGTCAGATCGTTCTGAAACCACTCCAGGGAGCGCAACTTCCGGAGATTGGATGGATGATCTCTACGTCCGCCGCTTTGACACGTTGAGCTACACGCGTTAATCGGTAGTCGATAAACAAAACTCCGCCTTCGGGCGGAGTTTTGTTTAGGTTGTATGTATTTTCGTGCATGACTTTGTCGAAGTCTACGTTTTTTGTTCACCGCTATTTCCATAGCGCCTCACAAAAAGCCTCGACTTCTTCGCGTCCTGCGCAAAAATACATACAACCTTCGATTTATTTGGGATGAGATACAGCCTCGCTTGTTTTAAGGAGAGAAGAGGGGATGGTAAGGATTAATCTCGTCAGAGGCGGGGGAGTGTGTTACCGTTTGAACCAATATGCAACGAAAAAACGCACTTCAATGGTTAAAGGGATTGTCTTGGGTAGGAATTTACGGAGGACTGCTCATGCCACTCGTCTTTTTGCCAATTGTTATTTTCCCTTTCGTCTTTTCTAAATTAATTGTCTTTCAGATGTTAATTGGTTTGACCTTTCCGGCGTATCTCTTGCTTGCGTGGATGGAACCAGCCTATCGTCCGTCGAAACATTTGTTGTATGGAGCGATTAGCGCCTATTTTATCGCTCTATTCCTTTCCGTATTCTTCGCCATGGATCCGGCTCGGGCGTGGTGGGGGAATCAGGAACGTATGAATGGACTATTTACGCTCCTGCACTTTTTTGCATGGCTCACCATGACGATTGGGCTCGTTCGTCGTGAGCGTCAGTGGGTGCGTCTCATGCGCTACCAAGTGATTCTTTCGGTCCTTATGGCAAGTGTTTCCATGTTGCAGACGCAATTTCCTAATCTTCTCCTCTTTCGTGCCGAAGGTCGTTTGGGGGGGCTCTTGGATAATCCGATCTACATGGCATCGTACCAAATATTCAACCTCTATTTTATCTTGTGGCTCTGGTCAAAAACGAAGGAAAGAAATGGTCGAATTCTGATTTTGCTCGCGGCGGCGGCTGATCTTATTGGATTTTTCTTGGCACAGTCACGAGGGGCGTTTATTGGGCTCTTGATCGGTCTTGTTATCTTTCTCGCGGTACGTGGGTTGCTTATGAGGGATCGGCGTGCGCGCTTGGTGACAATAGCAGGATTAATAGCGTTATTTGCAGGTTACGGACTGCTCTTTGCAGCGAGAAATGTTCCTTTGATTGCTGCCTCTCCATTTCATCGACTCGTTTCGTTTGACGCCGGAGGAACGACGACCCGTTTTATCGCCTGGAAGATCGCTTGGCAGGGATTTCTCGATAAACCGATTTTTGGGTGGGGTTTGGATAACTTTCATATTCTCTTCAATGAGAGATATAACCCACAGTCGATGCGTTTTAGCCTTTCAGAGACGTGGTTTGATCGTTCTCATAATACCGTCTTGGATGTGCTATCGATGACGGGTATCGTGGGGACGATTACGTTTTTTGCAATCTTTATTACTCTCGCGATTGTTCTCGTTGGAGCGTATCGACAACGGCGTCTTGATGCACATGCTCTCGCGATTCTCCTCGCGCTTCCGGTTGCCTACTTTGTTCAAAATTTATTTGTATTCGATCATCCAGCAGCATTCTCCATGAGCTTTCTCATGTATGCGTTTGTTATTGGTATTACCCGAGTAGAATTTCAGGAAGGACAAACAGAAGAAGGGACGGCTCCGTTAGGCAAATCAAGACCGTTTTCTACGGGTCTTGCCTTTGGGCTCGTCTGTATTAGTTTGTTTGTCGTATGGCGAGGTTCTATCCTGCCATTTCGAGCATCTCAAGCGGCGATCCAAGCGAATAACTATTTTTCTGCGAATTTAGTGGCAGAGGCACATGTATTCGCGATCCAGGCTTCGGAACGCCCAACGGTCTATCTTGATGAACAGACTTTTCTTCTTGTACGCAACTTGGTCTCGCTTGTTTCTAACGGTTCGATCACGTCTTATCCCAAATCAAAGGAATTAATTAATTTGACGAAAACACTACTAGCCGAAGAGATCGCTCGTCATCCGAAGAATGCGTACACTATTTATCTTGCCGCTCGTTTTTATCAAGAAACAGCTCGGCTCTATCCTGAAGATATTGCAAAGACGGACGCTTTGTATCGTCAGGCAATCGCTCTTAGTACCAAAAGACAACAGTTCTGGTATTCACTCGCAGATTTCTATCAGCGTAGTGGACGCGTCTCTCAGTCGCTACAGATTCAAAAAGATTTGTTAACCTTTGATCCAGAACAAGGACAACCACATTGGGTCTACGGAGTGACTCTAGCCTACCAACAGAATCAAAAGAAAGAGGGGGCAGAACACATGCGTAAAGCGGTGACGATGCCTTACCCGTACTACTTTACCGATCCTCGAGAAGTACTGCAGTTAGTAGACGCGTATCAAACGCTTCAGGATAAAGAAGGGTTAAAAACTATTCCAAAACAACTCACCCCGCCTGCCCGCCCGGACCCAAGTGTGTTGCCAGTATATCTTGAGATCGCCCGTCGCCTAGAGAGTGAAGGATTGTTAGAAACAAAGCAGCAGGTGCTTGATTTTGCGACGAAGCATATAAGTCCAACGGCACAATCAACCTACGATCAGGGAATCATTGGTGAAACAATCAAACGTACCGCAACAGAAACGAAGCTAACAACGCCAACGCCTGTTGCATCAACGTCTGGTTCAGGATTATTACGAACAGGATCCGGTCCGAGACGATAGTCCATCTTTGCTATGATAGCGCTCCGTGCCTGGATGCGTTCGCCCTCTCTTCTCGCGAGCATTCTCGCAGGGGTCATGATCTTGCCATTTTTCTTCCTCGTGGTACGGACACCTTCGGTCTTTGAAGGAGGATTGCTATTTTCTGGTCATCAGTGGCTTACGACGGGAGAATTTATCTATGGACCAGCGTATCCACCAGGTATTCCGCTCCTATTTGCGGGCTTGGAATTTTTTCTAGGCTCCCTTTCTTCTCTCGCGGCGGTTTTGGTCCAGTTATTCGTATATATCGCTGGGGCACTGTTATGGGAGCGCGTTTTACGAATCTGGTTTTCAGAAGGACGTCAGCGACTCGTTGTTCTTCTGATATCGTTCGCTAACCCCTACTTTTTATGGCTCGTGCTTACTTCAAAAGACACGGCGTTTGAATGGTTTGCGACCGCGTTCTTTTTCTTTGCGCTTATACCGTTCCTATCGTCGCGACCTGTGGGAAGACGCGCGATCTTAAACATCCTTCTTCTTGGGCTTGCGATGACGATAGGAATCTTGGTACGAGCAACTCTTGGACCGATATTCATGAGTATTATTCTCGTCGCGTGTGTTCTTGGCGCACGTGAGCTACGCGCTCAGCTTGGTCGTGGGATTTTAATCTGTGCTTTGTTTTTTTTAGGTTTTCTTGGCTATCAGGTTGTGCGTTATGATTACCTGGGACTCTCAAGTACGATGGGCGTAAATATGTATCTTGGTCAACATCCGCTTTATCAGTATGCCCATCCTCAACATGATCTAGATGTTTTTCTGGCACCAGCTATTTCTACAGAGATTGCGGACGGCTACTCCCCTCAGGGAGATCGTGCCTTTCGGGAGTTGGCACTTAGAGAGATCGTGTCTGACCCTGTTCGTTTTGTGGCGGTATCATTACGAAAAACACTTTGGCATTGGGTCAATTTTGAAAAAATCCCACAATTAAGTGCAAACTCCCGTATTCTGCAGGTGTCGACTGGACGGCTTGAGATTGCTACAGACACGATGCGTTATGCCCCGAGTTTGTTGTATACGATGTATAAGATTTTCTATATCCCGGCCTTTATCCTGGCCTTGTTTTTCTGGGTTCGACGACGCGCGTGGCGCAGTACGATCATTTTGACGGGTGTACCGATGGTCATCCTCTGGCCGATCCTTATTCTCACCTTTCCAGATACGCGTTTCAAGATTGTCGCTGAAGTTGTTCTGATGGCCTTTATCGCATTCGAGCTGTTTCCGATCCTTCACCCGTCCTCATTTCTTTCGAAGAAGAAAATTGGATGAGAAGATTTTCATGGGAAGCATAGGTTTGCGTCACAGGAAAGCGCGTTTCAACCAGCTTCCGACTGCGTACCCCTTGTTCGGTTGCTCGTCGTCGATCATGATAGGCGTTTTGCATGGCCTCGGCGAGTCGGACGGGGTCTTTGGCGGGAACGATCCAACGAGCATCCTCAAGCATCCAGCGATTCGCGCCAACATCAGTTACGATACAAGGAAGTCCGGCCGTCATGGCTTCAAGGAGAGCGAACGCCATCCCTTCTTTAGACGAAGGAAAGACAAAGCTATCGAAGGCGAGGAGGTAGCGTGAAGCTGCTTCGCGAGCCCCGAGGAGATGGACGACGTCTTCAAGATGATGATGTTTTCGAGCGTCTTCTATCAGCGTACGTTCTGGACCGTCACCAATTAGAGCAAAATGAACATTTGGACAGGTCTTACGTACCATGGCACAGGCTTCAAGATAACGGGGAAGATCTTTGGCGGGATAAAAATTACCGATCGTGCCAAAAATATATCCGTCACGGGGAAGGCTAAGTTCTGCACGAGCCTCTTCACGGGAAAGGCGATGACGATCAAGCAGCTGTAAGTCTACGCCGTTCGGAATAACAATGGTTTCTTCTCGTCCTTTAATATGATGGCGTTGTGCCTCTTTGGCGTCGCCGGGGTAAACGCACACGATTTGATCTTTCCACCGTCCGCTGATACGCTCAGCCCAGATATAGAGTTGGCGTTTACGTGCAGACAACGATTCTAAAAAGGACCAGCCGCCAATGCAGTACACGATCCGCGTGATCCGCGTGATCCGTCCGGCTAGACTTCCAATCACGCCCATCTTGCTACTGTTCAAATGAAGAGCACTTGGTTTGAGCTTCCTGAGGAGCCTAATGAGCTCAATCAGGCTTTTGAGATCTTTATAAGGAGAAATTTCACGTCCGAGCGAAGGAATATGAAGGCACGTAATGCCACTTTCATGACATTTCTGAAAAAGCCAATCGCCTTCTCCAGCGAGCATGGTGACCTGGATGCCTTGTTTTTTTAGCCATTCAGCGAGGCTGAAGGCAAAGAATGTCGCGCCTCCGGGCTTGGCGAGCGTGATCGCGATTACAACGGAGACGCTGTTTTGTTCTGAGTGGCAACGCATAGTCAGACAGCTATGAAGATATTATTTTGTTGAGTGTATCGCTCGTTCAAACAAGTCTTTCATTCCTACGTTAGGTGGTTTCCAGGTAAATGTTCTCGTGTGTGCACGGAGCTTCTCCTGATGGAGAAGGGTTTCTTCCATACGTTCTTTGAGTCGTTCGACATCTCCGACCGGGATAATGTAGCCGTTTACTCCATCTTGTATGAGTTCGGGAGCAGAGCCGACATCTGTCATGATCACAGGGGTACCGGACGCGAGTGATTCAAGTGCGGTCATGCAATACCCCTCACGATCTGAGGTGATGATTGTCGCGCTCGCGCCTCGATACCAAGCGGCTAGTGCTGATGTCCATGGACGGATGATAACGCGATCACGGAGATTCAGATGCGCTATCCTTTCACGAAGCATGGGTTCGAGTGGTCCTTGTCCGATCAAAACAAGGAGAAGATCAGGATGATGAATCATACCTGAAAAAGCTTCTAAAGCGAGGTCGATACGTTTGATGTGCACGAAGCGTCCAGGAATCAAAAAATAGGGTCGGTGGTTGAGAAGAGCTTGTTCTTCTTCTGATAACGATCCCTTATGTGCGGCGAATTGAGCATCAAGTTTAAAGGGGAAGCGCACGATTTTTGTTGCAGGAATACTAAGTTTGCGTAGTGTCTCTTCACTTCGTACGCTCATGACGCGGACGCTGTCTGCACGGCGTACCAACCAGTGGCCGAAGCGAGCACGGAGACGATTCAGCCAGGATTCGCGAGCGTAATATTCCCCATGAAAGAGGTAGCCAACATCTTGAGCGGCAAAGCGAACCTGAAAGAAACGAGCAGCGAGATAGCCTACGAGCCCCGTTTCAGTGACGTCTTGAGCGGTCACGACATCGTAGGTCTCACGACGTTTTTTCCACACTAGTTTTAGTGCATCCCAGACATACCAGAGGGGTGAAGAGGAATGCGTTGCAATCACCTTCACGTGAGGCGCGATGGTCTCTTCAAAAGACTCTGCGGAAAAAAGAATAATATCAAGTTGTTCAACAAACGATCCGTAGCTCGCGATGCGCGCGCGGGCTCGATGATCCGGTCGAGTGAGGCCTTTTTCGAGGCTAATCATTAATACGCGCATCCCCATAGAGCTACGCTTTTCCTTCTCCGCTTGAGCGAGCTTCGTTGATCGCGATGCGCAAGCCCTCTTCAATGCTAATTTTAGGATAAAAATCTAGCAATTTGCGCATTTTCATAATATTTGGCCAACGATGATGAACTTCGACCTCGCGAGCAGGGAGAAATTTTGGTTTCACATCAACTTCGGCGATATTAATAATCTTTTCTGCGAGATCGAGCACGGTTGTGGGCCGGCCGGTGCCGATGTTGATCACTTCGCCGTCTGCTTCGCTCGAAAGCATCGCTCGAATAGAAGCTTCGACATTATCACTAACAAACACGAAGTCTCGGGTATCGGAGCCATCTCCAAAGATCGTTGGGGCTTGTTTATTCAAGGCTTGTTGCATGAAGACAGCTCCCACGAATCCGTACTCTGAGGATTCTTGACGTGGTCCGTAGACATTAAAAAAACGAAGAGCGGTTGTTCGCAGACCAAATTCTTTTTGATAGGTTTGTAACAAGAGTTCACCCATAAGTTTCACGACGGCATAGGGCATTTTGGCATTGACTGCTCCGGCTTCGTATTCTGGGAGTTGAAGCGGATCGCCATAGATTTCTGAGGAAGAAGAAAAAACAATTTTTTCAATCTTTTTTGCCACGCAAGCATCGAGAACATAACGAATCCCGTCTAGGTCACGAAGAACGAGAAGGGGATTCTCAATCGTTCGTTTGACTCCGACGACTGCGGCCCAGTGAAAGACATAGCGGATGGAGTGACGCTCAAAGACTTCGTCCACATCTTGCTTTCGACAGGCGTCACCTGCGATAATCGTGAGTGTTTGTTCCGGGTAGGTGGTTGAGTTTAATGCATAAGTCTTTTCTCGTTCAGAAAGAGGTTTCTCTAAGTCTATGGCAAATGAGCTCTCTAATACCGATGTGAGCTCAGGAACCACGGCACTAATTTTGACGAGTTTTCCGGTTGAAAAGTTGTCTAAAATAATAACATTTGCCCCAAAATCAAGCAGTTTTCTGGTGAGATGCGAACCAAGGAAGCCAGCGCCACCCGTGACCAAGACGGTCGCCCCCTGTAGACGAGAGAAATCGATCATAATGTCTCTGATCATAGACGAGGAGCTCTGCTCTCGCAAGGGGAAGTTTCTCTTAAATAAGCTCTTTTATTACGATTTCATCCCTCTTGTTCAGACGACTAAAATACGCTTTAGTATAGGGGTGTTTAAGCTTTTTCTTTTGATGAAGCTATTTAAAGGCTCTTAATGGTCATTCTCCTTGCCACGGGCATTTATCCACCAGAAATCGGCGGTCCGGCCACATTTGTACCGGTTCTCGCTCGTTTTCTCGTTGATCAAGGTCATGTAGTAACCGTCATCACCTATGGCGATGAACGAACCGAACAGGGATCTGGCTGGAAGGTCCTTCCGATTCGCCGTGGTTCATCGGTCTTGCTGAGGTATCTTCGGTATGGAT
>CAYHTN010000022.1:0-19534 GCA_964359565.1 uncultured Gammaproteobacteria bacterium | reverse complement strand
GAAGAATCGCTGTCCCACGACCATCGGCGGCTTGAATCATGATTGGAAACTGGGCAGTGCCGAGGTAATCCTCCCAATAATTGGGCATCATGTCGTCGGTATAGCTCCCTCGCATAAGCATAATACGATATCCCGTTCCGGTCAGCGTACTCCCGGTTGGGATGAGGCGCGCGGCGGCCGAGAGTGTTCGTAGCGCTTGGGACCGATTCGCGCCCGAATTCGTATCACGACCATTGGTTGGATCGACCCAAATATCTCGTAGGGTTGGTTGACCGATATCATAACGACCTACCACTGTCGCTGGGAGTGCTGGGGAAGATGCGGTTGGTGTAGTTGGTGCCGTTGGTGCAGGAGCGGTCGGAGTAGGTGTTGGCGTAGGGGCTGGGGCTGGGGCTGGGACAACGGGCGGTACTACAACGGGATCCAGTGCCGGAGCGGCCGTGCTCGTTCCTCCGGTGAATTCAGACAACGTAATTGCGTCCGCAACCACTTCACCCGCGTAGATCGAAGAGAGACGACGTGGATGCAGCCCATCTCCATCGCGCCCAATCCGATTCATGTTAAATGCCGTTGGAGAGGAAAGCCAAGCGGGATTTGGGAAGGCAGTCGTTGGTTGGTTACTGGCAAAAGCACTGTAAATATCAACAAAGCGTACGCGCAAAGTCGGATCAGAAACACGAAGCTCTTCAACCGCTTGACGTGGGTCGCTAGAAAAACGCTGACGCAGGGATGAGACCGTCCCCTGATTATCCGGCATATGTCCGGTGACATAAATCAACGGATTGGTATTACACGAAGACCCTCGCGCAAGACGACGCACGAGATCTTTTAAAAGATCGCGATAGCCTTCGGAAGAATTCGATCCGTCATTGCCACCGCGAGAGGCAAAGGCGACATCATAGCAGTGAGTACGCGTCGTAAGTTCACCTCCTCGATCTTCGATCCAGCTATCGATCGCCGACCCAGAAATCGCTGAAGTTCGCCCTGGCATTGGCATGAAAGGACATCCCGAAGCGCTGTAATCATTATCTTCTGCGCGCGCCCAAGGCTGCGCACCGACAAATTGTACCGACAAGCCTGGTTGGCGTATTTTAAGACGTTCTGCCATCGGGATCATCCAGCCGTATTCATCGTCGTTATCATCTGTAGGGTTATTAAGTGCACCGCCTGAAGTAAAAGGTGCCTGGGAGAAACAATTACGCCGCT
Organism: uncultured Gammaproteobacteria bacterium; assembly: GCA_964359565.1. Taxonomy (GTDB): domain Bacteria; phylum Patescibacteriota; class Patescibacteriia; order 2-12-FULL-60-25; family 2-12-FULL-60-25; genus JAGOTP01. The sequence continues at coordinate 18,328 of CAYHTN010000022.1, read as the reverse complement.
CGATGCTCTCTCCCGCCACATAAACCCGAACCGGATTGGAGGCCAAAACCGGCTGTGGCGATAAAAAGCTCGTACCTAAGCCTCCAAAAGCAAGTACGGCACTTAAAAAGCCCGAGCTCACCTTGGCACATCGATGAAAAATAAAGGACATAGTCCTCTTACTATACCGTCTCAGCCAGCAAATTCAATGGGGATCGATAGGGAACCTTTTATCATAATATATTGACTTTTTCGCTAAAATGAGGAAGGATCCGAAGGCTCATCCACCCTAAAAGGAGGGAATACTATGAGCAATGATGGTCCCCCGACGTCGTCTGATAATACGACGTACTCAGTGAAGCACTTCCTGCTCATGCTGTGCATCGGCAGTGGCTTCGTCGTCGCCCCCATCACCTTCGCGTGGCTCCTCATCCGACCCTTCTTGCACTGATACGTTCTCTCGCCCTGATCCATCTTCACGATCACTGCGAGACTCTTTTTTTATATGATCGGCGGAGGAAGCTCTTCTGCGATCGACGTCGCTTCGGAAGCGGTTGGAATATCTACTGTTAACTCTGGTGCTGGTTGAACGGCGCTTGGAGAATAGGTATACAACCGACGCGAATTTTCAATCACCGCATCTGCATACGACTTTTTGACCGGTGCAACGTCCAGCGTACGAGCCGAAAACGGCGCCATCGTCTGACCATCGATCGACATTTTAATATAGAAATCACGCGTTCCCAGATTGATTAAATCCGATGGCTCGACTCGAGGCATGAACTCTTTCGCCATGCGATCGCCATCGGAACCACCAACACGGAAGGAAATGAGGGTGGACACATTTCCGAAGATGGCTTCTAGTAAACTCGGGGGAATTTGCGCGAGATATTGGTTAGCAATCGTAATGTTAATAGCGAACTTACGAGACTCTGAAAATAGAGAGGAAAATGATTCCGTAGCGGCGTTCTGGAACTCATCGACGTAAAGATAGAACTCTTTGCGATCGGCTTCTTTGAGACGAGATCTCGCCATCGCAACTTGATTGATCTTCGTCAGAAAAAAAGCTCCGAGAAGCGCGCTGTTATCCTCTCCTAGCAACCCTTTTGAGGTATTTATCAGGAGGATCTTGCCTTCATTCATGATCTTATCAACATCAATCTTATTTTCTTTTTGAGTGAAGATCGTACGCAAAAATGGGTCGGCAAAGAATTGACCTAACCGATTGGTGAGTGGTGTAATCGCTTCGTGATCATATTTTTGACTGAAGCCCGCAAACTCCACCGCAAAAAATCGCTTCACAATATCGTCGGTTAGATGAGAGATCATGCGTTGACGCGCTTGCGCATCCGTCAAAATACGCAGCAGCTCATAGAGCGTTCCATCTGGATGTTCCAAAATGGCGAGGGTGGCAAAGCGAAACAAATGCTCCATACGTGGCGACCAGCTACTCGCAAACTGTTTTTTGAATATTTCGACCAATCCCTGAGCGACATTCTGACGTTGCGCTTTCTCGACGCAGGCGAAAGGGTTAAACGCGATCGGATACTCGGCATCCGACGGATCAACGTAAATAACATCTTGAATCCGTCCCTTAGGAACAAACTCCAGCGTGGTACGAGCGAGGTCGCCGTGCGGATCAATAACTCCGATTCCTTGATTCGAAGCGATATCGTAGCGAATGAGTTGCTCGAGAAGCTTCGTTTTTCCCATCCCGCTCTTTCCAATTAAATAAATATGACGACGACGATCCGTACGTTTCATCCCAAAAACCGTTCGGGAACGATAAAGACCGCTCACAAAATTTGTATGTCCAAAATAGGACACCGCTTTGAGAGCAGAATCCGTATACTGCGGTAAATTTGCCGGAGGCGGCAGGAGTTTAAATAGCAACTCTTCCTGACCAGGCATAGATAACATTACGATACTGGGTTTAGCTGCTTTGAGCAACCTAAACAAGATCAGACGTGCGCCACAAGCGCATCTAGGGTATCCTTGAAGACATTATTCTCTTCGCTCTATGCCTTCACGTCTTTCAGCAATCGTATTCCTTGGCCTGATCACTCTCACGGGCGCTGGCTGTAGAGGAGGAGTTGACCGTCCCACGCCTCCTCGCACAGATCCAACCACGGCGATTTTTGGTGATCCGGATCCAAGCGCAACCTCACCCGAGCGACCCGATCCGGTCGGCATGTCGTGTAATCATGAATACTATCCTCTGAGACGAGGGTACGAGGTTCAATACCGAACGATGTATCCTGCTTCTATGGGTACCTCCGGACGAGGGAACTACGCGTTACGCGTAGAGGACGTGACAAACGACTCGGTTATCTTAAAAGCTGTTTTTCCCATTACTTCTGGCGGAGAGCCCGTCACGTCCAAGACGGTCTACCGCTGTCAAGGAGGAGTTCTGCTCGCGCAAGGATATGTCAATATGGGGGATTTGACGTCGCACCTAGGTAGGAACCAAGACCGTTTTGTGGTAACGACCGATCGAGCATCAGGTGAATTCCTTCCCCAGCATATAGATATTGGATCCGTTTGGTCTTCCAGCTTTGACGTAACGATCACTCCACGCATTCAAGCCGTGGAAGAAAACGATACCCCGATGCGCCCTATGTCCATGTCTGTCACGATTGAGCGCGGGGCCATCGTCAAGGAGAGAGTAACCGTCCCCGCAGGAACGTATGATGCGTTAAAGGTCCGAACAACAACGAGTTTTGATGGACAGGTTGTTATGAATGGAACTGAATGGTGGGTAAAAGATGTCGGCATGGTGAAATCGACCTATAACGCAGGAACGGCTTCTGGCGCTCAAGATATTGTCACAGAAGCGATGTCGGTGACCGTTCCCCGCAATTAAACACAGATGATGAACAAAAGATCGTTGCAGGTGACCACGTAAAAACTCGCCTGGGTAAGCGAGTTTTTACGTGGTGCACTCGAGACGATTCGAACGTCTGACCCCTTCCTTCGGAGGGAAGTGCTCTATCCAGCTGAGCTACGAGTGCCTGCGTGTTTTGCGATCGCAGGCATAGTAAAAGACTTCCTGAAACAGGGCAAGATGCCCCTTTTGAGATTCACGAAGTTTTCGTAAAAAAGATCTAGCGCTTAAGATTTTAAGGATCATCTTCAATGAATAATGGTTTAGGTAGGCGCTGCTCAGCGAAGGCATGGTTTCGGTCACAACAACGATCGAGGAACGCCGGCCAATCTTCAATGAATGTCTCTTGTCTGGCCGGATCAGAGATATGCCCATCTAAGGAAACATCCACACGGCGTTCGAGACGAGGGTCTTCTGGCAAGAAAGGCTTTACCGGAACATGAGCTCTCGCTTGAAAATGCTTGTCCGTGACTCGAATTGCTTTTTTGATTAACCAACGCATGACATCGACCTCGTTGAGATTACTCCCTTCCATGTCAAAAAAGGGAAATTGAGTATGCGTTCGATCTAAGATCTGTATAAATGGTCGATCTGTTTTCTGATGCTGAGCCTGATCGGCGAGATAAAACAATCGTTGAGCGAGCTCCGGGAATTGAGGTTTTTTCGCGAATTTTCGAACGAGGAATAACCAATAGATTCCTAACGGAATATAAGTGTTTAACTCGGTCATCGAAAAATTATGTGCTTTTCCTTCTGCCGCAAACTTTAAGAGCCTCATTAATCCTCGTGCCTTCAAGAGCTCTCGACCCTGATGACGAAATGTTTCTGAACCATAAAGGCTTCGCGCGCGAGAAGAGATCTCAATAGTTCCCGTTTGGGCGGCATAAAGAGCTCGATCGGTAAAATGAAGACCATCCTTGCTCAAGAAGCACTGATTCAAATTGATATCCCGCGTCGAAAAGAGCTCTCGCATGTTCTTAAAAGAAGCGACTTGCTCCACTCCTTCTGCATCCGCACCTAAAAGAGCCGCTTCACGCTTGATATCCGCTATATCAACTCCGGAAACGAGTACATCAACGTCGTTCAAGGGAATTTCTGCATCCAAGAGCGCCGTTTCTGATCGGGCCAGGAGCTTCAAAAAAATACGTGCCGATCCCCCTTTATGCATCACATCGTCCATTTGTGGAATGCCAATACGCGCCACTTTCCCACTTGGCCCTACCACTTCTACATACAACCGACCCATCTCTTCGAACCGTCGTACTCCTGGCAGCCTCAAAAGCTCGTTCCAACCCATAAAAAGAGGTTTTTCATCTTCACGAATTTCAAGCGGTTCTGGTAGAGCCAGTTTTTCCGCCACCTCATGCACAAGCACATCAGAAATACGTAACACTCTTGCTTCAAGACTCGTACTCGCTGACTCCGAACGAGCCTCTTGGTACCGTTCCGAGAGCAACTCTCTCAAAAAATCCGCATAGCCCCGAATATACCTTGTCGCCTCCAAATCCGCTTCTGCATGAGGACCAGACGACCCTTCTACAGGTAGGGCGGCCGTTAAATGACGGTATACCCGTAACATCCATTGCTCAGGCTGTTCCTGCTCGCAAATACGATAAAGGTCTGTAAGCCATACTCGCACCTGGCGACGTACTTCTAGCGCCTGTCGATCGACACGCGTTTCGCCACCAGGGCTCTCGGAAAGATGATAAAAGGACATAGAGAAAAACCAACGACAGCCTTCATCATACCATTGATGCTGCTTTATTTATATTCATGCTATAACCAACTGAATCAGCTCCTCGGAAGAACATACGAAGATTGACATGAAGAAGGCAATTTTGTACCATTCCGATCGTATTTCATAGGCAGCGGTAAGCAATAGCTTCCCCCTGCGGCATTCGCTCGGTAGAATGAGCAAGCTCATTCTCCTCACTCATTTGCAGCGGTAGCTCAGCCGGTAGAGCAGGGGCCTCTTAAGCCCAAGGTCCTGGGTTCGACCCCCAGCCGCTGCACCATAAGAAAAACACCCGGATCGGGTGTTTTTCTATTCACTCAAGGAGAGAATTTTTATCGTCTCAGAAATCGCACGCGTGAGCTCTTGGCGCTGTTCTTCTCTCGTGCCTTTTTGCGAGACGCGTACAAAAGAGATATTTGCGACCCGAGCCCCTTGCTCGTCCATATCTGAGTCGCCGACATGTATAAACGGTCCCTCATATTCTTTTATAAGGTTAAGAAAAGGAGCGCCTGAGGATTTTTGATTACCTCCATCCTCTGCGGCGACAATCGTTTGAAAATGAAGAGATTGAGGCATATCAGGAGATAAAAGGATCTTCTCTACCTGAGCTCGTGGACTACCAGTCACAAGAACGAGGGGGTATGGCTTTAGTGCCACCGCCGTCTCTGCGGTAAGAAAACAGGTGATGCACTCAGAATCAGGCTCAAATGAGGTGAGATCTACAAGCGTACCCGCAAGATCAAGAAAAATTGTCGGCATAGATTTATCAGAATAGAAGAAAAAAGAGGGGAGGGGAAATGCGAGGAGCACTCCCCCTTCCGCTAGAGGAGAATCAGAGGTCCATGAGCCACTCGGTCATTCAGGACAAACGTATCCGGATCACCTTGAAGCAAGTATCCCGTGACCGGCTTGGTCCCGATACACAGGATTTCGAGCTGCGTGGGACGGACATCGTCGTATCGGTAAGGCTCGACGAAGACTTGCGCCACCGCCTCGCAACGCTCATAGGCACGTCGCGCCTGCTTCCCGATATCGGCCTTTGTTCGACAGAGAGACACGTTTCCGTACACACCCACGTTCTTGCGACGATTCTTGCAGACGATCGGGAACGGAAGATCAGCCCAGGACCGTTCATCGATCGTATAGGTCGGGGGAATCTGCACCAGATCTCCGGACCAAATGGACGACAAACGTTGCAGCTGGATCTTGTCTTCGAGAAAACGGCCGTGCGCAGGGCGAATACGCGGATCGTCGGGAGCCTTCCAGCCGTACCAGTAAACAAGATCATCGTGGAGACCGAACGCATCCGGCGTGATGATACTGGGATTCAGAACACCGGCCGTTGCGAGCGCGATCTCTTTGGCATCAAGTTCAATCTCCGGGCGATAGAGGGGGTTATCCAGCACCCAGAGCGCAGGGAATACCGGAGGGAGAGTGATAGGTCTGCCACAGGCCCGGAGAAGATTGAGCGCGATCCCCCAACCGTCGATATACTGCGTGGTCACTTCGAGAACCCAGAGAGAGCCTCGGTGAAGATAGGCGTCGATACGAAAGTAGGTCCCCTCTTCGTCGCACCCACTCTGTACGAGAAGCGCTTGAAGGAAACGCTGAATTTCAGCCTGCATGACAAAGGGGATCTGAACGCAGAGCGGTACCGTATTGTAAGGCGCATCGCCGTAAATAGACGTGGGCAGCAGATCTTCGCTCAGTGTCACCGGAACAAATGAAGGCGTCGTGATCATGGTCTCTGTTTCTTTTCTGGAGTTGGTTAGGAACTCCGTTTTGTTCTTCGGGTACACAAAAGACGGGAGAACAAAGGAGAGTTCCTAACCATAAAGCTCTGTTTGCTTTTATTTACCAAGACGTTCGCAACAGATATTTCCTATGTCAACGATTGAAATTCGCTCCTGTTCACCGCTCCGAAGATCTCGCATCAGCACGGATCCGGACGACCATTCGTGAGACGTGATGAGGAGAGCAACTGCAATCCCACTTTTTTGCGCCAACTTTAATTGAGGCGAAAAGCCATACGGAGGCAGACTCATACGAACGTTGATCCCCTCTTTTCGAAGTTCCGCGGCTAACTTCGCCTGTAGCGGAACCTCTCCCTGAGAAAACGGAATGAGAGCAATAACATTCAAGACGTTTTTATCGGCATTCAACGATTGTGCTTGTAGCAATTCTTCGAGCGAAACATCACTAACACCAAATCCAACTCCAGATACCGGCAATCCTCCGAGCGCTTCTACGAGCTGGTCATATCGACCACCGCCAAAGATTGCGCGTCGAAATTGACCTGAAGTTTCGTAGACCTCGAAGACGATGCCGGTGTAGTAGGTAAAACCACGAATTACGGTTGGATCAATCCGAATATTCTTTCGCCAACCAAGATCTCCCAAGAGAGCTTCAGTTTGACACAGACGTTCTGCGCTCGTGTCTGTACGTAACGCCGTCGCCGAAAGCGTCAGTTTATCGATGAGCGTATCTGCTCCTTGCTCTGAGCTAACTTCGATCAGACGATTACGAAAAATATCTGGTTCGAGCTTATCTTTCTCATCAAGAAGGGAAAGAGCTCTTGTTTTATGATCCGAGTCAATGCCTGCCTCCGTGAACCACTGCTCCAACAAACGACGATCGTTAATACGAACCTCTATGCAAGACAGGTCAATCCCTAATTTTTGAATCATAGAGAGCGCGAGATCAATCACCTCAACATCTGCCTCGATAGTATCAGACCCGATCAAATCAACATTCAACTGCGAAAAGTTACGCAGTCTCCCTTTTTGCGGCCGTTCATAACGCCAACAATCGGCGATGCAATACCAACGTAAGAGTGGAGGTAATTCACGCTGTCTATTCGCAATCATACGAGCAAGTGAAGGAGTCATTTCGGGACGAACGACGACACGTTCTCCGCCATGATCTTCAAATACGTACGATTGTCGTTCAATAATTTCAGGACTTGATTTGGCCGCATAAAGAGCAAACGGCTCTAAAACCGGTGCATCATACGCCTCATATCCAAATGATTCTGCCGTTTGACAGAGCGGATCAAACATCGCCCGTCGCGCTCGGATATCTTCGGGATAAAAATCTCGTGTTCCTTTTAAGGAGGTAATTTTTTGCTTCATAGGAATGAATTTATTTCTCATTGAATAAGAAAAGCCCCTCTCGGAGAGAAGGGCTTTTCTTTGACGCAAAAACTTACGCCGAAGGCTTCTCTCGAGAAGGGGAGGTATGATGCAAACGATCAATCACGAGACGATAGCCTTTCTTCCCTTGCTTTAACCAACGCGAAATACGCGCAACGGTGGTTGAGCTTAAACCGGGCGCTTCTTGAATGGCTTGGTAAGAAACACCTTGATCCAACTGTCGCGCCGCCCAAAAGCGGCGGGCGCATTCAAGAACCTCCTCTTCGGTCATGAGATCGCCTAAAAAACGCTTCACCTCTTCTCGTGAGCGAAGTGTGAGAAACGCGTCATACAACTCTTCTGTCATCGGACCCATGGATTTCATATTGGCACTTTACCTTACTAAAGCGCTTCTGTCAAGTGGTAAACGATTGTAAGGCGATCCTTCTTCCCCATTAAATCTTCTTCTTTTCCACATCCAATTTCTCAAGGCCAAGACGCTTGAAGATAAAGTAAACGACCGCCGTGATAATAATAAAATCAATCAGGTTCGCGAGAAACTTTCCATACAGGAGAGATTGATAGCGGTAGGCCTGCAGACCATTCACAGAACCAAAAATAAAACCAACAATCGGCTGAATGACATCTTGTACGAGCGACGTCACGACCTTACTTACTGCCCCTCCCAAAATAAAGGCGATCGCAAAAGCGACCACGCGTTGTTCCCGAATAAAGAAGAAAAAGTCTTTAAATACCATATATGCGCCATTGTACGTTGTTTTTTGGAGAAGGCAAGCTTAGGAACGCAGGGCAGGATGTTCTTCGATCAAGACTTTTTGATAACACGATTCACAAATGATAGGGAGATTCTTCTCGGGTGGAATGCGAGTTTGATACGGAGATTGACAGGTCACGCAGTTGCCCGCGTAGAAGCGGAGTTGACCATGCTTTCGCATGAGGAGCTTTCGTCGCAACGTAGGATGCGAACGTGGTAATGCGACATTCAGCTTTCGATGAAGTTCAAGTTCTGGCCCGACAATACGAAATGGACGACCAGAAATGGGACAGGCGTATCCATATTTTAATATTTCGTCGGTCGTCTCTGTAAGACGCACCGGAAGCTCTGAAATCGGACGAGCATCTGGAATATCATTCGTCGGTACTTCATACCAACGGGCCCCTAGACGAAGTACATCTTCTTTCTTTAGGGGATACATCACGTCTGCATGAGAAGCATTATAAGAAATAAGCGCGGTCGCGTATGGAAAAAATTCTCCATACTCCCCCGCTTTTAACATCGCTGTCTTGATCCGATCAACCAGATCATAATAGGCTTCTTCGGTATACTGCTTATTAAAAATACAAAAGCGCTTCTGATGAAGTCCGATACACCCAAAACAATGCTCACAAGAAGAGAGTAACTCGGAATACTCAACATCCAGACAGCCTTCGCAGGCCGCAGACATTTTATAACCATATCCATTCATCGTATCCGTCGAAAAAACAGACCATTCTGCCTGAAAACAAGAAGCAACGTTTAAACAATCTTTGGAAAGCATCGTCCCCCAGGAGTAATGGATTCGTTCGGACTGTAACAACCCAAATCCTTCTGCATCCTTACACTGTACATTGTCATCCCCAATACATGATTCAACTTCGCGGTTTAAGACAGCACTGCGATACGCTCGATTCCAAATTTCATCCATAATACGCGTACGCCATAACTCGACCATATCCGCATCACCTAGATCAATTGTCGAGAGGCGTCTCCGATACTCTTCTGATGTCAGCTGTTCGTTTAAAAAGCAGTAGGACTTATTCACTAAATTTGCACAGCCAAAACAGTCATGGCAATTACGACAGTTCAAAAGAAATGAGGAAGAGACGCAGTCAATAGACCATTCACTCCAAAAAACATGAGAAGAGGTATCAATGCGCATGCCATCATAGCACCACTCAACCCGATCACCGCCAAAAAGATCGGCACTATACGAACAGCAACTGTTGTAATCACCATAAAAGAGATCGCGGCATTCCGAGTTACAGTAACATTGATAATTGTTTTTACAGGTCATGCAATAACTCGACCATTCACTTGATTCATTCTTTGGATCTTGAATAATCGCTGGACGAGGAATCCTCCGAGAAAAATCATTCCATTGTTCAAAGAAGGGGCGTTGGTCCTCATATGCACGACCATAGGCAAGAAATGTGTCACTCGTACGCTTATCCATCCATTCGGAAGTAGGCAAAATAATCGCTGGGCTTTCGGGATCGTACATCGATATAACCGTCCGACCATCTGATAACGTACATTTAAATAAGTCATAACCGCCGATTGCAGCACGCAAACGTCTGATACGGGCCCAAGGCACTCGTCGAGAGGGCGGGACGCGAAAGAGGCGATGGGTCTCAATCTCTTTTGACCTACATTCAAATATTTCCCCTGTCTCGGGGCAAGTACGAGGACCAGGGGTAAGATTTGCCATAAAAACATCAAAAGCGGCATCGAACTGAGGGGTTCTTGAAGGCATACGTCTATTATGGAAGACCAGCGCCGTTTGTCCAATAGCCCATTTCTCCCAAAATGCGAAAGGCATCGTCCGGAGACGATGCCTGTTCGCGTGGTGGGTGTGGATGGAGTCGAACCATCGACCTTTACATTATCAGTGTAACGCTCTAACCAACTGAGCTACACACCCCCTTTGTTTTGTGGCCATAGGATAACCAACACCCTGCCATTTGGCAAGGTCGGGGGATCTGCTCTCGCCTAAGCCAAAAAAGAGATGTTCTTCTTATCCAAACAACTCTTTTTTCAGCTTCGCCTTGACGTCGATGCCTTCTTTTTCGAGGATCTCCTTTAAGCTGTCCATAAAGGCGTTTGGACCACACATCAGATAAAAGGCGCGATGGAGATCAGGAACGGATTTTTGAATCATGGGTAAATTGATACGACCAACCTCCCCTTTCCAAACAGAAGGAGTGTCTCCCCCGGTCAAGGTTGGGACAAATGTAAATAACTCCCATTCTTTGGCGAGCGACTCAAACTCTTCAAAGTAGACCGCATCCTCAATATAGCGATTGCAATAGAACAAGGTAATTGGCGTCGTCCCGCTTTGTAACCGATGCTCTCGGATCATGCTCCGAAACGGGGTTACGCCAATGCCTCCGGCAAAGAAGACGAGGTGATCCGCTTGTTTTGGCAAGGTAAAAACACCAAAGGGACCTTGGATGCCAATCACATCCCCTGGCTGTAACTGACCTCCTTTTTTGGTGAAATCCCCTTGGACTTTCACACCCAGCTGAAACTCTTCATCAAACTCTCCTGGTGCGCTGGCAACGGAAAACGCAGCTCGACCCCAAGAAGAACCGTCTTGGTTGAGAAGGTGCCAATAGACCCATTGACCTGCCAAGAATATGATCCGACCTTCGGGTTGTTCAGGAGAAAGATTGAGGGTATAGACAGATGCACTTTCCCAGGTTATTTCGTCAACAGTGTACCGACGGATCGCCAAGGCATCATGAACAGGCATAAGTGCGAAACAAGAAAGTAAAAAGGAAAAAGCAGTTCGTAATGTCAAAAGGATACGATGAGTCGTGAAGATCGTCTAGATCGGGACTCTTGTGCGTACCGAAAAGGACACGTTCCCGTGTCCTTTTGTATTTATGCAATGCGATCTGCTTTATAGGCATCCATGGCTTTCTGGATTGATTCCCTTGTCTCTTCAAGCGCCTTGAAGCCTTCGATGATGATTTTGTCGTATTTCGCTTTCTCGAGTTTCTTGTACTCCTTAAAGTACATGAGAAACTCTTCACGGACATGTGCGGGCAGGTCATCGATCGTCTGGATCTCTTCAAAGCGTGGATCGACTTTAGAGATTGGAACCGCGATGATTTTGTCGTCGGCACCGTCTTGATCAGAGGTACGCAGAAGACCAATCGCGCGTGCCTTCACGACACAGCCGGGGAAAGTGTTGTGTGTGAGTAAGAGACAGACATCGAGCGCATCACCATCACCCGAATGTGTCTGTGGGACGAAGCCGTAGTCAAAGGGGTAGAAGGTGGGCTGATGTAACACCCGATCAAGCTTGAAATAGCCGCCTTCTTCATCGTACTCAATTTTGTTAGAAGTACCTCGAACAACTTCAACCACAACATTGAATGCTTCTGGCGTTCCACATGGGACTTCGTGATAGAGATTGATGCCTTTCATAAATGAAAAAAAATGAGAATGTAAAAACGAGCTTAGCGTAGGCGGGTTGATTCGACAAGCAAAGGCGAGAATGGCACGATTGAACGAGTCTGATCTTCACCCGCTCTTCTTTATGAGACAACCATCACTTCACTCTCTCTCAAAACTCGCCCTTTCTTTTGGTCTCTTGGCCGTCCTTGGACTCGGCTGTGGAAATTCTGGAATTCAGGTACGTGACGAAGGGAAAACCTTTGATCTGCAAGGCTCAGGGAACGAAGGAATTCGTGCGGGAGAAAATATTACGATTCCTGCCACCTTTCCGGCGGATTTCCCACGCTATCCCGGAGCCGTAAATAAATTCGCTTTAAAAGATGGCGAGAGCTATACCGTAAACCAAGAAACTGCTGATGACATTGATACCGTGGTCCGTCATTTTGATCAACAACTGACACAAGTAGGCTACAACATGACCGTCCGTCTTGGGAACGTCGGGGAACCGGTCCAGATTCTTGACTATGGTCATGCTGAGAAACAACTGAGCGTCCGCATTCAAATCAGTCGTGATCCAGAAAAACAAAAAACATTCATCTTGATTGCTCGCGTGCCAAAACCGCAGTAGGTTTCCTGACCAGATAACTAAAATCGGTTGTGGTTGAAGCAGGAAGATCTAGGAAGCACGCTTGAGACCGATCATACACACCGTTCCTTGAACCGGAACTTGTTTTTGTACGAGTACGTCGGTAGGCAGGGCGTCAACGAGCTCTAATTGTAGTGCGTGAAGTTCTTTTCGTAGTGTCTCCTGTTGCTCTTGAATCAAGGTGTGTAATTCTGCATCCGCCGTCACAATCGATACGTCTACGACATCGCTCGGCTGCGTCTGCGCTTCTTTGCGCAACGACATCACCTGGCGAGTAAATTCACGGAGCAAGCCTTTACGCTTTAAGGCAGGAGTAAGCTCGGTATCCAATTCTACCGTCCAAGGGGTGGGAAGATCCGCGACGTGCGCCATCGCGACCTCTTCGACGTTCAATTCTTCACGTACGAGCACAAACAACTCTTCTTGTTTTGACCAACGCTCAAATTCAACCGGATCGCGCCAACGGACAGTGAGACGACCGAGCGCCTGACGTACCGGGATCTTCACACGTACACGCGCTTCGAGTCCTTGTGAGACGAGTTCGCGCACGATTTGCATGTCTGCAATCAGACGTTCATCGATGAGGCGATCTTCAACCTTCGGCCAACGCTCTAAATGAACCGATACCTTTGCCCCTCCTAAATCCTGATAAATCTTTTCAGAGATAAACGGCATGAAGGGTGCAAGGAGCTTCGTGGTTTCTTCCAGAATCTCACGGAGCGTACGCAGCGCATCCAAACGATCAAACGCGTTTTCGGATTTCATGCGTTCACGAGAACGACGCAACCACCAGGTCGAAAGATCCTCAATGAAGCCACGTAAGGGCCTGGTCGCATGCGCGAGTTGATACTGCTCCATCGCGTCGGTCACCTCATGCACGAGGAGATTGAAACGCGAAAACAACCAACGATCTAAAACGTGCATGCTCCGAGGCTTCGCAAGGACAACCTCTTGGTCTTGGCTATAGGTCTCATAGAACGTCTTAATATTCCAAAGCAAATTGACGAACCCACGCACAATCGTTTGTAAATCTTTTTCAGAAAAATTGAGCGACTCCGCCTCGACCACGGGAGAGCTGAGGAGATAATACCGTAGCGCGTCTGCGCCGTAGGTTGTAAACACCTGCCACGGATCTGGATAGTTCTTGAGCTTTTTCGACATTTTCTTGCCATCTTCGGCGAGCACCATCCCCGTCACAATGACATCTTTAAACGCAGGTTTATCGAATAAACCCGTTGCGAGAACATGAAGCGTGTAGAACCAGCCGCGGGTTTGATCTTGCGCTTCTCCAATAAAATCGGCCGGGAAATGGGTTTCAAACCATTTTTTATTTTCGAATGGATAATGAACGGAGGCGTAGGACATGCTGCCAGATTCGAACCAACAGTCAAAGACCTCAGGGATACGCTTCTGCTCCCCTCCACACGGACACGGCAAAATAATAGCGTCAATCCCTGGACGATGTAGATCGAGTTCTTGAGGCCAAGATGCCGGTTTTGCTTTTTGTCTTAACTCCTCAATCGAACCGATAATCGTGCGAGCATCACACGAAACGCATTCCCAAACCGGTAAGGGCGAGCCCCAATAACGGGTGCGAGAAATATTCCAATCAGGAGCGGTATTTAATCCTTTGCCAAAACGCCCTTCCTTAAAGTGTTCTGGATGCCAATGAACCTTGTCCGCCGTTTTGAGCATCTGTGGCTTGAGCTTTGTAATATTCACGAACCATGCAGGTTGGGCTTTGTAGAGAAGCAGCGTATCGCAACGCCAACAGATCGCCACGCTATGCGTGATTGATTCGCGACGGAGGAGATATCCACGTGCTTCTAAATCCGCAATCACGGCTTCATCTGCTTGCTTTGCGGAGATGCCGGCAAACGGCGTACATGCTTCGATGAAGCGCCCTTCGTCATCCAAGGTCATCGCAATCGGTAGACCAGCGGCCTGCGCGGCAATCAAGTCATCCTCGCCAAAGGCGGGAGCAGTCGTGACGATGCCCGTTCCCATATCGGTGGTGACATGCGCACCCAAGATCACCCGATGAGGGTCCCCTTCTAATGGAAGGAACGTATATGCAGGACGATAATGCATGCCTATCAAATCTTTTCCTTTCCAAGTTTCGACTCGTTCGTAAACATCCTCGGCGTATCCTTTTAATACATCACTCACGCGCGCTTCCGCGCAAATGAGCGTTTCGCCGCTCTCTTTGAGACGAAGCGCGACATAGTCAAGATCTGCACCGACCGCAAGACCGGTCACGCCGGGGACAGACCAGGGCGTTGTCGTCCACGCCACAAAAAATGTTTTCTCGCGACCTTCGACCGGAAATTTGAGATACAACGCTGGATCTTCGCGATCGATATACGAATTTCCCATCGCGATTTCGAAGTTCGAAACCGGAGTTGAACAACGCGGGCAAAACAATGAAACACGAAACCCTTTATAGATTAATTCTTTTTTATGTAATTCTGCGAACGCCCACCAGACCGATTCTATGAAAGAATTGTCCATGGTCTTGTAGGAATCTTCGAATTCGACCCAACGACCAAGACGTTCGATGTACTTGCCCCATTCCTTCTCATAAGTAAAAACGGTGGCACGACAAGCGGCGTTAAAGCGATCAAGACCGTGCGCTTCGATTTCTTTGCGAGAACCGAGCTTCAATTCTTTTTCGATGAGGTTCTCAATCGGGAGTCCATGACAATCCCAGCCCCAACGACGAGGAACTCGATACCCTTGCATGGTGCGATAACGAGGCACGGTGTCTTTGATGGTTGATTGGAGCAAGTGCCCGTAATGAGGCAATCCGGTGGCGAAAGGGGGGCCATCGTAAAAAACGAACGTCTTTTCTGGAGGACGCTCAGAAATACTCCGTTCGAAGACCTTTTCTTCTTTCCAATGCTTTAAGATCTCTTCTTCCAGGCGTGGAAAGAGGGGCTCCGGGGAGTTCAGGTGAGGTTGGTCGGACATAAAGATTAGGGCTAGCATGCGAGGATTTTCGTGAATGGTCAAGATGAGAATCGGGAGGTTCCACCCTCTCAGACGAGCCCCTCCATGCTATGCTCCGATTATATGCCTCGCGTCTCCCTCTTTTATCTTGGCGCTGACCATGCGGGCTTCGCTCTCAAAGAAGCCGTGAAAGCCCTCTTGGACGCACATAAGATCCCCTTTGAAGATCTCTCACCCAGACTCATTCCCAAGGATGATTACCCCATGATCGGAGCCCTTGTCGCAAAACGCGTGACGAAAACCGAAGGATCTCAAGGGATTCTCTGTTGTGGCAGCGGCATGGGTATCGCCATGGCGGCAAATCGCTTCCGAGGCATTCGAGCGGCAGTGATTCAGACACCCGAAGATGCGGTCCTTGCGCGTGAACATAACCACGCCAATATCTTGGCTTTAGGAGGACGTCTCCTCACCCCATCCAAACTTTCGGCCATTCTCACCGCCTGGCTTAGGACCAAACCGAGCCGAGCCGCGCGTCATCTACGACGCATTCAAACCTTAGATACCCTATGACCCGTTATGAGATTCTCCCCGCTGTACTTGCAAAGACCTCTGAAGAAGCATTGCAAAAGCTTCGTGTCGCTCAAGATTGCAGCCCTTGGTTTCAGTGGGATGTGATGGATGGAAAGTTCGTCCCTAACGCCACCTGGTACGATGCCGAAAAAGTCCAAACTTGGACGATTCGTAGCCGCATCGAACTTCACCTCATGGTTCGTGATCCTGGACGTGTCATTGAAGCCTGGCGCAATGTCCCCAAATTTAAACGCGCCGTCTGGCATATTGAGGCCCCGATCGACCATGAAGAACTCATCAACACATGCAAAGATATGGGCCGAGATGTCGGGCTCGCCATCTCTCCAAAGACATCTCTGTTAGAACTTACACCATATGTTGAGTTCATCGAAAGCGTGCTCGTCATGGGTGTTGAACCTGGTTTTAGCGGGCAAGGACTTCTCCCCGAAACCGCAGAGCGTATTCGCCAGATTCGCAATCTCAATAAGGATCTGGTCGTAAATGTGGATGGTGGTGTGAACGCAAAAACGCTCCTCGGACTTGCCAAAGCGGGCGCAAAGCGGTTTTGTATGGGAAGTGCTATCTTTGAACACGCCTTTCCCTCAGACTTCGTAAAAGGCCAACTCGAACGACTCGAGCACGCTCGTGAATCACGTTAATTCTTTTATTATTTTCTTGGGCTATGAAAAAAATATTCTCTTCTTTGCTCACGACGAGTATCTTGTTCGCAACAGCACTCCCCGCTCTCGCCATGCCAACTGGAGGGCAACTGATCAAAGCCGCAAGTGCCGCTGTCTACTACATGGGGATGGATGGTAAACGCTATGTCTTTCCAAACGAAGCCACCTATCGCAGTTGGTATAGCGACTTCTCAACCGTTCAAACTATTACGGATAGCGAACTCGCTCAAATCACCATCGGCGGAAATGTGACCTATCGCCCTGGAACACGCCTCGTAAAAATCACAACCGATCCAAAAGTCTACGCCATTGCTGGAAATGGCACGCTCCGCTGGGTCACCACGGAAGCGCTTGCCGTGAGCCTGTTTGGATCAAGCTGGGCCTCGCAAGTGGACGATATTCCAGATGCATTCTTTGTGAACTATCGTGTCGGTACCGGTATTCAAGCCGCCAGCGAATATGATCGTGCCCAAGAAAACTCCTTGAGTACCACGATCGCCCTTGACCGCGGTCGAACCCTGACCGTTCCTGTCCCTCCAACCGCGCCTGTAACGCCACCAACAGCACCAACATCGACCTCCACCACGCCAACGACACCTACGTCAACAACTCCAACCACGACAACGCCTACATCAATCTCCGCTTCACACCAAGGAACGCTCACCCTTCAAGGCGGATCAACGGTGACATCAGGTGGAAGCTACACCATCATCGCGAGACCCTCCCCTTCTGGTGGAGTCACGTCTATCCGTATCTGGAATAGCACCAGCACATCGGCCACCTGTGAAACAGATTATTGCACTCCTCGATTCACCGCCCCCTTTGTGACGGCTACCACAACACAAACTATCACCGGCGTCTTCAATTGGGTCGGCCCACAACGCGCAACCACCACTCTTGAGATCACCATTGTCCCTACACGGATCAGCAATCAGATCACGATCAGCGCCGCCACCACGACTGTGAGAAACGGCAATACACGTGAGGTCACGGCTCGTACCGGCAGTCTCTTTAGCCCACGCAAGATTCGCATCTACATGGATGGATTCTTACAAAAAGAATGTGAGGAAGATGTGATCTGTGTCTTAACCGAAACAGAACGAGGCGCGGTCGACACACAACATCTATTTACCGCTCAAGCCGAGAACTTAAATGGAGAAATCATCCATAGCGCCCCGTTTACCATGATCGTCATTGCACAGCCCTCATCGTAAAAAACTCGCATCGTAGCTCGTATTTACGCTTGACGTCCCCTCCCCTTCTTGTTGAGGTAGGGGCCTATGTCACCGCAACTCTCAACCAATTTCTCGGTTTTTCTTCAGGATGCACAACAGCTTCTGAATAAATGTTTACAGCTCCTCGCCTCCAAGAATCACGACTATTCTGAAACTCAGGATGCTTTTGCGAACTTTAAACTTGCAGCTCATATCGCCGGTATTCCGACCGAACAAACCCTTCTCACGCTCCTCGGCATGAAGCTCGCTCGCTTGAATCAACTCCTCGGCAAAAGTAAGCAACCGAAGCATGAAGCGATCGAAGACACGCTCATGGACGTCATCAACTACACCTTA